>CAYOYI010000226.1:0-6723 GCA_964408105.1 uncultured Chitinophagaceae bacterium
TTAATTCCTCTGTCGCAGATAGGACTGATCATTCCAGCATGTTTGGAAGAAATGTTTAGCTATGAGTATTGGAAATTTGCCGAAAACAATGGATGGCTGGAACAAAGAAATAATCCTGATTCTTTCCTTATGAATCCAAAAGGTTGGGATAAAATGGAATTATCATTAAAAGATTATCTTCAGTCCATAGGTCTTTCCGTTCAAGAGTTTTTGTACCTGAAAAAGTTGAAAAAATTTAAAAAAAATGATTTCGCGAAATACATTATTGAATTACCTTACGATGATAGAAAAGCTGCTCTTAAAAACTTTGAAAGACTTATCCTGGATATAAAAGAGTATTTACTTCCAACTATAAACAAGGAAGAAACTAACTAACCAATTGAAAAAGTTGTACCTATGTTGTACCCAATAAAAAAGCGGCTCTGTAAAAAGAGCCGCTTTCTCTCTGTAGCGGGGGCAGGACTTGAACCTGCGACCTTTGGGTTATGAGCCCAACGAGCTACCAACTGCTCCACCCCGCGATGTGGGTTGCAAAGTTACGCTTTTAAACTGCGTAACCAAGTTGTTATGAAATAAAATCAAAAACGCTCGAGCTGAGAGAAGAAGAAATCACCTTCTTTAGCTGCATTCGCATCAGAGTCAGAACCATGAATGGCGTTGGCTTCAATGTTTTTAGCGTATAGGTTTCTTATGGTTCCCTTTTCTGCTTTTGCCGGATCTGTTGCGCCAATTAATTTCCTGAAATCTTCCACAGCATTATTCTTTTCAAGTATTGCCGCTACAATTGGGCCGGATGACATATAAGTGACAAGATCATTATAGAATGGGCGTTCCTTGTGGATTTCATAAAACCTGCCCGCTTCTTCTTTGGAGAGCTTTGTGTATTTCATTGCCGCAACGCGAAATCCGGCCTCGTTGATCTTAGCCAAGATCGGTCCGATATAGTTGTTTGCCACCGCATCCGGTTTGATCATAGTAAATGTTCTGTTCATAAAGGGTTTATGTTTTGATTTTTCGGACCGCAAAAATATGGAATAAAAGCTCATTGCTGCAACAGATTGGTAACTTTGGCTACCTTATTTATGGCGGATGGCAATCTTATAAAAGTTACTGAATTGCTTACTAAAGGCAGGAAGGTTATGATTACTACACATTCCAACCCTGATGGTGATGCAATGGGTTCCAGTTTGGGCATGTACCGTTATTTAAAAAAAAAGGGCTGTGAGCCGGTGGTTATTGTTCCAACCGCGTATCCTGATTTTCTCGCCTGGATGCCGGGGAACAGTGAGGTGGTTGTTTACCCAAAAAATACAGAGCGATCTCAAAAGCTGATTGATGAAGCGGAAATTGTTTTTTGCCTTGATTTTAATCATTTGTCACGGACGGGAGAAATGGAAAAGCCTTTAGCAGATTCAAAAGCAAAAAAAATAGTGATTGACCATCATATCAGCCCGGATAGTTTTCCAGATTTTCTTTTTTCCGATGTCGCTAAAAGCTCAACTTCCGAAATGGTATATGATTTTATTGTTTCGATTGGTGATGAGCAATTAATTGATCGGGAAATAGCTGAATGCCTTTATACCGGCATATTGACTGATACGGGAGGATTCCAATTTCCCATCACCTCTGCAAAGGTTCATGAGATAGCTTCAAAGCTCGTTGCGAAAGGGATAAACAACAGTGATATATATGAGAAGGTATTCAATACGTTTTCTGAATCAAGGCTCCGGCTTTTCGGGCACTGCATCGAAAGAATGAAAATTTTCAAGGACCTAAAAACCGTATTGATCACGTTGAACAGATCCGAACTGCAGCGATTTGGGGTTAAGACCGGTGACACTGAGGGTTTGGTAAACTTCCCCATGAAGATGAGCGATATAAACTTTTCCGTGCTGATAATTGACCGCACGGAAAGGATAAAGCTTTCATTTCGTTCCAGAGGGTCATTTGATGTCAACAAATTTGCACGCGAACATTTTGATGGAGGCGGGCATAGAAACGCGGCAGGGGGACAGTCATTTGAAAACCTGGACGCAGTGGTGAAAAAATTTGAAGGCGTTCTGCCAAACTACAGGCAGGAGTTGATTTACTAATGTTGATTGGCTATGAGCAATATAAACCGATTTGTAAATTTGCCCGTGCAGAAAATTTAAAATCACTGTTATGAATTTCAGGACATTGCTTTTTGCCTTTATAATATTTATAGCTGGTTGTGGTGTCTCAGAAGAAAAATCACTCGAAAAAGTCGGTGATGCTGAGGCCGCATTGTATGGAGACAATAGCGATTTTAAGTTTGATGAGAAATTAGCGAGAGAAGCGATAAAGTCTTATGAGGATTTTGCAGAAAACCACCCAAAAAGCACTCAGGCTCCTGAGATGCTACTTAAAGCTGCTGATCTTCACCGCGCATTAAAAGAGCACTCGGTTGCAGTTGATATTTATAAAAAGATTGAATCGGATTACTCAGACTACCCTAAACTACCGCACGTGATTTTTCTGCAGGGATTTGTTTACGAAAACGATTTGCAGCAATTAGATAAGGCAAAAGAACGCTACGAAACCTTCCTTAAGCTTTATCCCGATCATGAGCTGAGTGACGATGTGACATTCTCACTTAGAAATCTTGGAAAAACCCCGGAAGAGATCATCAAGGGGTTTGAAACAATTGATTCCCTTGTAGTGAAGGCTGATTCAATTGCATCTTAGCTAAGACTCAAAAAAACGGGTAAGCAGCCCTTCCATTTCCGGGATACTTATATTCTGAAATAGCACCCCATTTCTTGCATAGGATATTTCTCCGGTTTCTTCTGAAACAACAACTGCCAATGCATCACTATGCTCTGTGATACCAACTGTTGCGCGATGCCGAAGCCCCAAGCGTGAGGGCAGGTCGGGATTATCGGAAACCGGAAGCACACATCCGGCTGCTATAACCTTTGAATCTGCGATGATCGTAGCCCCGTCATGCAAGGGGCTGTTCTTCTCAAAAATGCTTTCTAATAATTTAGATGAGATATAGCCCTCTATATAAACCCCAGTATTTGCGTAGAACTGCAGTCTTGAGGTATTGGATAATACCAATATCGCCCCGGTCTTTGATTTTTTGAAGCTGTCAATAGCGCTTACTACTTCGGCAATTTGGCTCTCGAATTCTGAATTTCTTTTCTCTCTGCTGAACAGGCTTCTCCACCAATTATTATAACGGCTGAAACGGCCGGTTCGCCCCAGGAAAAGAAGAAACTTTCTTACCTCCGGCTGGAAAACAATCAGCAATGCAATCACACCTACTTCGATAAAATTGCCGATGATACCTCCAAGCAATTCCATATCCAGCATGCGAACGACAAACCAGATGAAGTACACCAGCAACATTCCAAGGAAAATGTTGAATGCAATGCTGCCCCTTAGAAGTTTGTAAACCTGATAGATAAGGATTGCTACCAGCAATACATCAATGATATCGAGGTAGCTGAAATCGAGGAATCCTATTTTGAAGCAAAATGTCATTTACTCGGTTGCCTCTGAAGGTTGAGATGCACAATTATAGCGTTTAATCAATTCAATTACCTGCTTTGCCTCCTTTACGTCATGCACACGTAAAATGTTAGCTCCGTTCATTAGAGCAACTGCATGAAGGGCAGTGGTGCCGTTTAATGCGTCTGCGGGAGAAATTTTCAGCGGCTTGCATATCATTGACTTTCGGGAAATTCCAGCCATCACCGGAAGACCGAAAATGTTAAAGTCTGCTAAATTTTTAAGAAGCTCATAATTGTGTTCAACCGTTTTTCCGAAGCCAAATCCCGGGTCGAGGATGATGTCATTCACGCCTGCTTTTTTCAGCAGCGCAAGTTTTTCGATAAAAAAACCCGTAACCTCAAGCGTGACATTTTTATAAACCGGATTTTCCTGCATGTTTAGAGGAGTGCCTTTCATGTGCATTAAAATATATGGCGTCTTGAGCCGGGCAACCGTCTCAAACAGGTTACAGTCAAATGCCCCGGCTGAAATATCATTGATGATGGAAGCCCCTTCAGAAACCGCTGCTGACAAGACTTCTGAGCGGTAGGTGTCAATAGAGATAATGGCGTTTGAAAAAGCCTTTACTATTGATTTGATAGCCGGAATTACTCTTTCCAATTCCTCATTAACAGTGATTTGTTTGGCGCCAGGCCGGGAAGACATTCCGCCTACATCAATGATATCAGCTCCGTCTTTGAGCATTTTCTCTGTGTTGCGGATGATGTCGGACTTGTTAAGGTTAATTCCGCCATCGTGAAAGGAGTCAGGGGTAATGTTGAGAATTCCCATCACCTTGGGTGTGGAAAAATCAAGCAGTTGCCCGTGGCAGTTCAAAGTCGTTTTTTTGCAAAAAGCATTATTTTTAACAGGCATCCTTTCCGGCAATTTCACGGGCAATAAAATTAGAGATAATACATTGGGAACAGAAACACGGAACTAACCGGATGAGAAAACTGCAAATAGAAAGAACAAAAACCCTTTAATATGACACTGACGCTAACAAAGGTATTTCTAATGATCGGAGGAGTCGCGGTAGCGCTAACTGCAATTCGTTGGTTTATCAAAAGACCTTCAAGTTTGCTGGTCTTGCTGACCCAGAACTTTATCGGAGCCTTTTTTATTTTCTCAGGTTTCGTTAAAGCGATTGACCCCCTCGGTACCTCTTATAAGATCGAGGAGTATTTTGTCGAATTCGGAATGGGTTTTCTCGCGGATTACACTTTGTCATTTTCCGTTTTTACCATCGTGCTTGAGATCGTTCTTGGGGTGACGCTTCTGCTGGGTTATATGAAAAGTATCACTGCGTGGCTTCTTTTATTGCTCATTATCTTTTTCACTTTTCTTACCGGCTTCACGTATCTGTCAGGCTATGAGATGGTGACATGGTATAATCCGGGTTCATGGGTTTTCAATGAGCTGAACATGAAAGTTACCGATTGTGGTTGCTTTGGTGATTTCCTGAAAATAAAACCTTACCACTCATTCCTAAAAGATGTATTCCTTACGGTGCTGATCCTGGTTCTTTTTGTAAAAAGAAAGGCAATTGAGGAATTGTTTTCTTCAAAAATCTCCGGTGGGCTTAGTGTGGTTGCAACCATTGCATTCACGCTTTTCTGCTTCCGCAATTTTGCATGGGACCTGCCGCTTTATGATTTCCGCCCTTACAAAGTCGGAAATTACCTCCCGGAGTTGATGAAGGAGATACCTGATAAAGTTGAGTATGTATGGGTGTATAAAGACAAAGCTACTGGCGAAACAAAGGAGTTGGAGGACAAGGAGTTTATGAAAATGAGCGGTGAGCCGGGATTCAAGGATAAGTGGCAGTTTGTTGACAGGAAGATTGGCAAGGTGCTGCAAAAAGGAGTTCCCGCCAAGATCAGCAACTTCCAGATTGTGAATGAATACGATGAAGATATGTCCGAGGATGTTATATATAATCAGGATTACCAGTTCCTGGTGATTGCCTATGACCTTGATGAAACCTGTGAAGAAACATTCCGTGAGAAATTGAATCCGATTGCGGCAGAATGTGATAAGGCTGGAATTTTATTCTTTACGGTCACCGCAGCAACAAAAGAGCAGATCGAGAAATTCAGGCATGATAATCAAACCGCCTATCCGTTCTATACGGCTGATCCGGTTTTCCTGAAGACCATAATTCGATCCAATCCCGGACTGATGCTGCTGAAAGATGGAACGGTGAAAGGCAAGTGGCACCGGAATCACATTCCTTCATTCGAGGAATTGAAAAAAGATTACTTGAAATAAGTGATTCAGTACATCACCAAAAGAATTGGCTATGGACTTATAGTCCTGATCGGTGTAATACTCATCATCTTTTTTCTTTTCAATGTGCTGCCGGTTAACTCCGCCCGGCTCACGCTTGGTCAGCGGGCTGATGTGTCATCAGTTGAGGCAATAGAAAAAGAGCTGGGATTGAATCTTCCAATGCATCAGCGCCTCATCAAATACATTGGTGAGCTATCTCCGATTTGGGTACATGAGAATTCGGAGGAAGAGCAGAAGAAATTCGGATATATCGCTTTGCTGAAATTCTCAAATTCAGCATTGACGCTCAAGATGCCATACCTCGGACGGTCGTATCAGACAAGAAAGCTTGTTTCTGAAATTCTTGCGGAGAAAATCCCTCAAACCATAATACTTGCATTGACTGCAATGTTGCTGGCTACGGTCTTGGGTATTGTCATGGGTGTATTCGCTGCCATCAACCACAATCGCTTTTGGGACAATACGATGGTGACGATTTCTGTGCTGGGCATTTCGCAACCTTCCTACTTCACGGGAATCATTTTGGCTTTGCTGTTCGGCTATTTATGGCATGACTACACGGGATTAAATCACGTGGGTTCACTTTTTGAGCTGAATGATTTTGGAGATGAAGTAGTGAACTGGAAGAATCTTATTCTTCCTGCAATTGCTCTGGGAGTCAGGCCGGTTGCGATCATTACGCAACTTACCCGCAGCTCAATGCTTGATGTTTTGTCACAGGATTACATACGAACAGCCAAAGCCAAAGGATTGAGTTTTTATACAGTGTTATTTAAACATTCACTGCGTAATGCGCTCAATCCGGTTGTCACATCAATTTCAGGTTGGCTTGCTGCTTTGTTGGCAGGTGCTTATTTCGTAGAAATCATCTTCGACTTCAAAGGGCTGGGCTACGAAACCGTGAAGGCGCTGCTC
>CAYOYI010000227.1:0-6713 GCA_964408105.1 uncultured Chitinophagaceae bacterium
CATCCTCCCGTTCAGCGCAATGATGATTGCGGCAACACAAGGGGCTACCATCGCAATGGCCCGCACTTTGGTGATGTGCCCGGCATCAATGCTGATAATATTGAATGAGCCCAGCGCGAAGCTGAATGCACCAATGACGGACACCCAGATGTTGCCGGTCAGAAAGAAAAGCGCCACGTACATTCCTGCCAGCATGAGGAACATCAGATGAATTTCCTCCACGAAGATCTTTCTTATGGCTTGCAGGATCACGGTGAAAACATTTTTCGGGAAACCCACCCTGATCTGGTATGCCGGCATGCCGCCAAACATCGAATTCGTCCACAGCCGCTCCTTGCCGTCTTGCTCCAAATATTTATTGATCTCTCCCTGCATACCCATCGCCTGGATCATATCATGCTGCGCCATTCTCTTGCCCTCAGCCAGCGGCCAGAGGTACATGTAAGAAAAGGCAGCAAAGCCGAGAACAACTAACACCTGGTTCAGTATCTGGCGATTCATAGTTTATGTTTTGTGATATGATGAAGCGAGATTACGAAGATATGATTGAATTCTTATTGGAGATAGCCGGCTCAAAATCAAGTTACGTTTCAGTTGCAATTTGTGGTGTAAAGGCTCTCATCCATTTCCACGTCATTGCGATCCCGATAGCAACTGCTTTTGCGTGAGCATCGGGAGAAGCAATCCCCTGATAAAAATGACAATAAGGGGATTGGTTCATCTGACTCCACGCGCTAATCATGCCGTCAGATTCGAAATGACGGTAGTTTTAAATTGAGACCTACCAAAGTTTGTTTCATTTTGGATTTGTGCGGTAAACTAAGAGGGGTATTCCTGCTTATGTCCAAAGCAACTAACACTAACTAACAGCGTATCTATAACTAAGCATAATATGAAAATCGGATAGGTCTATATTTAACCTGCTCACGATATGGGTTTGCTCAGAAACTTTTCGCGCTTCTTTCCCATTCAATTGCTGATCCTTCATTTAAAGAATCATCAGATATACATTATAGTGTGGTTGTTTCTCTTCATCATAATCACCAATAACTGGGGCATATCTTATGGGATACCTTATCTTTTCTTTGACCCTGAATACCTTGGAGAGGTAGGTTTCATCAGCTTTGCTATTTTGGGCGCTGCGTTCGGAGGGTTCGTGATGACATGGAATATCGCTATTTACATTCTTGATGGCTACCGCTTCCCTTTCCTTGCTACGTTCAACCGGCCGTTTGCCCTCTTTTGCCTGAATAATTCGGTGTTGCCGGTGGCGTTCATTATCACCTACTTTTCAATAACGATAAATTTTCAGTTGCGCCAGGAATTCATGAGGGGTGATAGTATCGTTTATGATATTTCCGGATTCATCAGCGGGTTGTTCATCATTATTTTCATAGCAGCTATTTATTTCACGAACACCAATAAAAATCTCTACAGGATGTTCGGGATGAAGATACGCCCCGGTTCGAAGATCACCCGCAGAATGAGGATGCGCCAGAATTTCATGTGGGAACAATTCAGAACTAAGGAGCATGAATTTCCTGTTGAGTATTATCTAACGGCACGGCTTAAAATAAGACGCATCAGAGGTGTTGAGCATTATGATGAAAGCATGATCCTCTCTGTGCTGCGTCAGAACCACTTTAATGCTTTGATCATCGAGCTTGCAACTTTAGCCACTCTTATCGGATTAGGATTTTTGATAGATTATGAGATATTCAACATCCCTGCAGGAGCGAGTACGCTTTTGTTTCTGGCAATACTTGTTTCACTATCCGGTGTATTGAGCTTTTGGGTGAAAGGCTGGAAAAACACAGTGATGATCCTTCTACTCGTTGCGCTTGATTTATTCTATCGCTTTGGCGGATTCAGCTACGATAACCGCGCTTATGGATTGAACTATGAAACAGCAGGAGCACAATACAATATGGACGCGCTGCGGCAGATCGGCAGCAAAGAAAATATGGAAGCCGACAAACAAAATACGATTGCAATTCTTGAAAACTGGAAGAAAAAAACCGGGGAGCAGAAACCCAAAATGATCCTGATTGCAGTGAGTGGTGGCGGCTTAAGCTCAGCAGTGTTCTCCACGCTCGCCCTGCAAAGAATTGACAGCTCATTGAACGGGAAGCTGCTGCAAAACACTGCAATGATTACCGGTTCGTCAGGGGGAATGTTCGGGGCAACGTACGTGCGTGAACTTTATTTGAGAAAGCAGAAGGGTGAAATAGAATCCATTTATGATGTGCAGTACACCGACAACATCGGCAAAGACCTACTCAACTCTATTTGCTTCACGATCGTGGTGAATGACATTTTCTTTCCCTGGCAGCAATTTGAGATCGGGGATTACAGCTACCGTAAGGATCGCGGGTATGTGATGGAAAAGCAACTCAACCAAAACACCGGTTATGTGATGAAAAAATCTATCAGTGAGTACAGGCAATTGGAAAGCGATGCCACGATTCCCATGATAATCTATGTGCCCACAATCATCAATGATGAAAGGAAACTCTATGTTTCACCGCACCCGGTTTCTTACCTCATGCGGCCTGCAATCAAAAATATCGAGCGCGACAATATGGATATTGACGGGGTTGACTTTCAGCGGTTGTTTGCCGATCACGATCCGGGGAATTTGCAGGTAACGTCTGCGGTTCGCATGAACAGCACCTATCCCTATATCTTACCAAACGTTACAATGCCGACTGACCCGGTTGTGAAAGTGATGGATGCCGGCTTCCGTGATAATTACGGTCTTGAAACCTCGCTGAGATTCGCTTACACGTTCAAGGACTGGATAAATGAAAACACAAGTGGCGTGGTGCTGGTAGCAATCCGAAATTTCATCCTCGAAACAGAGATCGAAGAATACCACCGCGAGTCAATCATTGACCGGCTTATCAATCCGATCTCCAACCTTTATGAAAACCTCGGTGAAATACACGACTACTCTCATGCCTATCTGCTCAACTACGCCAATGAGTGGCTGAACGGTAATCTCGATGTAGTGTACTTTGAGTACGTGCCCACGAAGAAGGAACGCGAAACTTCCATGAGCCTCCA
The DNA here is from genome assembly GCA_964408105.1 of uncultured Chitinophagaceae bacterium. Classification (GTDB taxonomy): domain Bacteria; phylum Bacteroidota; class Bacteroidia; order Chitinophagales; family CAIOSU01; genus BPHB01. The sequence continues at coordinate 3,067 of CAYOYI010000227.1, forward strand.
CCTCACTTCACGAGAGAAATTGGAGATAAGAGAAACCATGAACTTGCCTCATATCAAACGCAGCATGAACAAGCTGAAGGAAGCGATGGGGAATTGATTTGCTGATGTGATGATATGCTAATGTGCTGATTAGCGGATGAGAGGATTTGCCAATTATTCGACTACAACCTTCTTTATTATACTCTGACCGTTTAAAAGTTGCACCTTGACGAAATACAGTCCGTTTGTTATGTGTTGGGTGTTGAGGGTGGTGTGATGAGGCTGAAGAGCGGATTGTTGATTCAGGGATTTGCCGTTTACATCAAAAATCTCCACTTGTTGCAGAGTTGTATTTCCATTCATCATTTCTAATTCAACATTCAAAATTCCATCAGCCGGATTTGGAAACACCCTGACTACTGAATGCTGACTACTGTATGCTTCAACTCCCACACTGCAATCTCTCACCACCACCCAAACCGTATCTTCCCTGCTTTGGCAGGAGTACTTTATGGATGTATCGGTGAGCGTGACGACATACATTGTTGTTTGTGCTGGATTGGCGAATGGCTGAGCGATGTTTGTGTGATTGAGGCTGTCGGCAGGATGCCATGAGTAGGTGACACCAGCTACCGTGGGCGTGCCGAGCAGTACGCCCTTGACCGTTGTACCTTCCGTGCAGATGGTGAAGGTATCTGCTCCGGCATCGGCCTGGTAGATGCTGGTTGCGCCTAAGTTGTAGTTGGGCATGTTGGGCAAATTGCCCATGGACACAATACTATCTCCTAAATAGAAACCAAACGGTTGAAAGTTGCAGGCCATACCGATAGAATCTGGGTTATTGATTACACTCAAATTTTGGTTGGCTTGATTAATAAGGGTTTGACTAGAATTGAAAGAGGTGGCTAAATAAATTTTATCGTCCGGAGCTAATTGTAGTTGGAGTGACATCAATGAATTGTCTGAACTTGACCATATAGTCTTTTTGGAAGCCTGTAGATTGGATGATCTTAGATCGTATTGGAACAGGTTACTTTCAATAGGTAGAGAAAAATTTGTACCCTCTGAAACGTATAGCAGATGATTGCTTTTTGAATAGGCACATCCAAAAGGCTTAAAAAGTGGATTATCATCAACTAATCTAAAGTCGAATAGTTGCCCTGAACATCTGTCAAACTTGAACAAATCCACCATACCAGCATTCAAAATAACAATGGCAAGCAATTCTCCATTAGAAGAACTGACCATCTGCCCTTGGTAAGAAGATTCGGGACAATGCAATGAGCCGATGTCTTGGGGAAAAGGGCCTTGAACACCGTTTTTTGACACTAAGACTTTATAAAATGTATTCGTACACGAAATTCCAGATTGAGAATATCTATGAACTAATAACCACCAGTCCTGCCCATTTGCATGTCTTATCGCCTCAAGTCTCTCCTCAATAGGTTCACTTATAGTTAATACGTTTTTGTTGGTGACTTCAAATGTACTGTTGGCTTTACGATGCAAAACAGAATAATAAAGATTTAAGCAAACAGCATCTTGGCATTGGTTCCAAGCAATGTATTCCCCAATATGGAATAGGTAATATTTACTGTTATCATTCGGGAACGGAACTATAATTGCTCCATTAGTACATGATTGCCATATATTGATTCCTAATCCATTCGTAACCACACTATTATTTCCATCTCTAATACAGATTGTGTCACCTGTCCAAATTACAGAAGGGAGATTTGAAATATAAAACAACAATTTCCCATTAGAATCAGAAATAGATGCGCTTGTTTCATAGTTATGGGAATTAGATTTGAAAGTTAGAGGATCAGCTAAATCGTTAAAATCAATTCCTGCATTAAAACCAAACACCCAGTTCCGATCCTCCTTCTGAGCATAGGAAATACTCATAATGAAGATTAAACTGGCTGCAAAAAATAATTTCATTGAAATCTCAGCCTTCATTTGAGATTGCATTCCCATAAAGATAATGCTCAACCTCCTCAAATTACCAGACCAGCTTCAGCGCTGCCACATTCTCGATGTGATAGGTCTGCGGGAACATGTCCACCGGCTGCACTTTTGTGATCTGGTATTTATGGGATAAATCAGCAAGGTCACGTGCCTGGGTGGCGGGGTTGCAGCTCACGTAAATGATCTTGTCAGCCTGCACTTCAAGAAGGGTTTTAATAAGCTTTGGGTGCATCCCCGCTCTTGGCGGGTCAATGAAGATCACATCGGGTTTCCCTTTTTCGCTTAGGAATTCTTCAGACAACAGCTTGCCCACGTCACCGGCAAGAAACTCGCAATTGATGATGCCATTGAGTTCGGCATTGTGCCGGGCATCCTTCACGGCATCCTCCAGTTGCTCGATGCCGACAATTTTTCTGCACCTGCCCGCAGCGTACAGCGAAATAGAGCCGATGCCGCAATAAAGGTCATACACCAATTCCTTCCCGTTCAGTCCCGCAAACTCCATCGCCACATCGAACAAATTCTTCGCCTGCTCCACATTCACCTGGAAAAAAGATTTCGGCCCGATATGAAATTCAATACCGCCAAGTTTTTCCCTGATAAAACTTTGCCCGCTGTAGTTAATGACCTCTTGGTCGTTGATGGCATCATTTGCTTTCGGGTTGATGACATAGTTGAGCGAAGTGATCTCAGGAAATCCAGAACCGTTGGTCACCCTGAGCGGAGTCGAAGGGTGGCGCGATTGCCCTCCCGCAATGGTTCGACTCCGCTCACCATGATTACGCTCAGTGTAAGTAGTACCACTTCCAAAGCGGTTTTTCAGGAAATCCATAACCTTTGTGATAGTTGGAAGATCATTCGAGAAAAAACTGACGATCACCAAAAGTTCACCCAGCGAGGAAGTCCTGATGATTAGGTTTCGTAAAAAGCCTTCCTGCTTCCGCAGATCAAAAAACGGGATGCCTTCCTGCACTGCAAATTCTTTCAGCGCCAGCCTGATCTTGTTTGAAGGCTCCCGCTGGAGGTGGCACTCCTTTATATCTACGACTTTATCAAACAAACCCGGTTTATGAAATCCCAGTGCCGGAGCAAACGGGAGACCTTCTTCCATTTCTTCCTTCGTGAGCCAGTTCTTATTGGAAAACGTGAATTCGAGTTTGTTGCGATAATACGTAGTATTTGCACAACCGATCACTGCCGGCACTTCCGGGAACTGAAGTTTCCCGATTCGCTGAAAAGCATCCACCACAAACTGCCTCTTGAATTCCAACTGGCTTTTGTAGCTCGCATTCTGCCAGGTGCATCCACCGCACACACCGAAATGGGTACAAAACGGCTGCTGTCGTTCCGGTGATTGCTGGTGAAATGCTACCGGCCGGGCAAAAGCATAACCCTTCTTTTTCTGAAAAACCTCGGCATCAACCTTTTCTCCGGGTAAGGCATTTTCCACGAACACAACTTTGCCATTGTTTCGCGCCACTCCCTTGCCATGCACCTCAACGCTTTGTATTTCTAAGTTTTCGAGAAGCATGTCAGCTATCAAGTTTTCGTAACACTTCGAGCTCCCTCTCCTTAGGGAGAGGGGCGGGGTGAGGCGAGTCCGGGAGAAGCCTCACCCTGAAGCGCTTCGCTTTCTGTCCCTCTCCCATGGGAGAGGGAAATACAACTAATCTTTCGCAAGATACCTGCTCCCATGC
>CAYOYI010000228.1:0-6709 GCA_964408105.1 uncultured Chitinophagaceae bacterium
ATGACAGGAGATTTTGCTGATCTAATTTACGATTAAGAAAAATGATTCTGTAAAGATTACGAACGGCAGATAGGGATTAGTTGCCTGAACATAGCGGTTTTTAAAAACAAAAAAGGGGGCGAAGAATCTCCGCTCCCTCTTTAAATCTTAATTACTCCTGTTGTTAACGCAACAGCGAAAATGCTCCGGATGTCTTCACAGTTTCATCCCTTAGCTTGATCACTGCATAGTAAACATAAGTGCCCACAGGCTGCTCTTTCCCTTTAAAAGTGCCATCCCACCCGTTTTTATCAGTGCCTTTAAATACCAGTTCGCCCCATCGGTTATAAATCCTGAAGTCCTGAAGTTCCGCAAGACCATACAGGAAAACCCGAAAAGTTGGATTATGCTCGTCTCCATTCGGTGTGAATGCATCCGGGATTCTGTAATCAGTTTGGGCAATCACACGTACGGTATCGGTTGCCGTACACAAACTATTTACATCAGTAACCGTGACAGAGTAAGTTGTGTTGGTGTCTGGCGTTGCAATTGGAGTTGCAGAAGTCGGATCATCTAATGATCCGACAGGCGACCAGCTATAAATGTAATTTCCTGTTCCCCCGGAAATTATGTCAACACTCAATGTTGTCATTTCGCCCTGACCGATAACAGGAGGAGTTGCTACTGCATCAATCACCAATGGCCCTGTCACAACGTTCACTGAATCAACAAGCTCACAACCATTGGCATCAGTAACGGTTACATAATAAATTCCCGTTGACAAACCATCTGCTGCGGTAGTGTCACCTATTCCCTGAGCGCTCCACGCGTAAACATAGCTGCCTGAACCACCATCCGCAAGCGCCATGGCAATTCCTCCACCCGGTTCAAAACAAATTGAATCAACAACATAAACATCAAGAATAAGCGAATCAGGTTCTGAGATATAAGCGGTCGCGATTGATTGACACTCTTCAGCATCCGTGACGGTAACCGTGTAAGTTCCTGCCGGAAGTCCCGTAATGCTTGAATCCATTATGTTATTATAATCCCACTGATAGGTGAATGGAGGATCACCACCCGTTGCATTGGCGATTGCGGTACCATCACTTCCGCCATTGCAAGTAACGTTTGTGCTGGTTTGAATGTAAGCCAGCACTCCCCTGTTTCCTACTGAAACACTTGTGTCAGCCTGGCAACCTGTAACAAGGTCTGTCACCGTAACTGAATAAACTCCCGGTGATAAGTTGAACGCAGTTGGTGTTGTTTGTCCGAGTGAGTCATCCCATTCATAACTGTAAGATTGACTTCCGCTTAGTGGAACAACAGTAGCTGTTCCGTCACCGTTGCTGGAGCACGAAGCCTCGGTTGATGATATATCCAGCATAGGTGGATCATTAATGCTTACTGTCAATGAATACTCATCGGGACAGTTACCATTGGAATTGTAACCAAGAATCAAATAGGTAGTTGTTACTGTTGGTGAAACGGTAACCGTATCAGTCGGAGCAGGGATTGTTCCAACATCCGGCTGCCATTCATACGATGACGCTCCGCTAACTGCAAATGTTGCCGATTCTCCCTGGCAGATCAAACTGTCACCTGCCAGCGCTACGCTTGGAGTTGGCTCTACATGAACGATCACCGAATCAGGATTTGACTGACCGCAGCAATCGGTGAATACGGAAAGTTTCACCACATAAGTTCCAGGTGCTGTAAAGACAACATTGTTCACGAATTGTCCGGTTGGATTATTTGGAACGGCACTCCCTCCCATGTCCCAATTGTAAGTAACTGCCGGAGTCGGGCTGCTGAAGTCAACCGAATCACCCTGACAAACACGATATTCATCGGGACCTATTTGTGTCGCACCGTTAACATCAATTTCAGGCAGGAATGTGGTGTTGTCAATCGCAATATGAACAAACCCGGTGTATGCATCACTGCCATATGTAATATCCTTTCTGCCTATAACCGTGTACAAAGTTGTTACCGCAGCACCGGTTCCCGTTTGCGGACTTGCATTCTGACCGAAGTTCCAATTGTTTGAAACAGCAGCGGTCATGTCAATGTCTGTATTCGCGCAGGTGATATTTTCTGCATGAATCACAGGCTGTGCTGCCAGATTAAAAGCAACATTTGAAATTGTAAGCGAACTGCCGGGTGAATTCGGATCAGATTGGACGTTATTATTCGTTCCCGCTGCTCCTTGACCACCATCTCCACCCTGGCCACCAGTACCGCCATCACCGCCATCACCACCATTACCTGCACAATCTGCGTCATAGCCAGTACCTCCCAAACCACCCGGGCCACCAGGGCCGCCAATACCGCCTGCTCCGCCATTACCAGCCGAACCGGAATTCACAAGACAGTCAACAACTTTTCCATTTATACCGTTATTGAAGAGGTAAATTCCGAAAGAACCACCTCCGCCATATCCACCGCCACCGCCATCACCACCCTGGCCACCGGCTCCGCCACCGCCTCCACCGCCACCATCATCAGAGTCGAAAAGACAACCTATGCCTCCACCGCCTCCACCGCCTCCTCCGGGATTTCCGTTTACACCAGCAAGACCAGCACCAGCTGCAACACCAGGAACGAAAAAGCCTTGGGCAAATGAACCGGGACCTCCCGGAGCCCCCGGCCCGCCCGATGCTCCCGCAACTCCGTTTTGTCCATCATCCCCGTCATTTGGAGAGTTGATCAAGCCGCAAAAAGCAAAACCGCATGCATCTCCACCCCCGCTGCCGCCTGAGGCACCACCCGGAACACCTGGAGCGCCAGCACTGCCGGGATCACCGTCATCAAATACACCTCCGGCATTTCCACCTCTTCCTCCTGCCCCACCACCTCCGGCTCCCGGAGCTCCTGTTTGACCACCGGCATTACCTCCATTAGCACCGGCAGCACCTTGAGCGCCAGGTAACCCAAGCCCGCCATCACCTGCATTTCCAGCCAAAATCTGGCAGCGAACGATGTCATATTCTGAGCAATTAGTTAAATGTAAACCGTAAGTGCTTGTCCCCGGAAGTCCGGTTGTAGCAGGAGGAGCAGTTGCAACTTGTATTGTTAAATCCTGAAGGCGAATGTAGCTGGCGCTGTTAGCATATAATGCAACTAATCTGGGTGCCAGCGGCAATCCTTCGGGATTTGAAGTATCACGGAAAATAGTGGTAGCTCCGGCTAAACTTGATTTTATCCAACTATTGCTGGAATCAAATCCTCCCTCAATCGTAAGATTACTTGTAATGGAAATCGGGTTAACAAGATTGTATGTCCCGATGGCCATCTTAATAGTCAGGTTATTGCATTGCGCCAAAGAAATTGCGGTAAGCAAATCCGTAGGATCAGTTGGAGTCAATCCGGAGCCTGTTCCGTTAGTGGTCACATAAATATTATTGCAAACCTGCGGTGGTGGCGGTGGTGCATAATCCACCACTGCCGAGTCAGTTGCGGTGCAGCCAAACGCGTTAGTGGCAGTTGCAACAAAAACTTCTCCCGATGAAGTCGGTGTGACCACATTGATAGGACCGGTTGTTCCATTGTCCCAGGTGATGCTGCTTCCGGGACTTGAGGTAGCAGAAAGCTGAATTGAAGAGCCTACGCAGATAGTAGCTGATTTTGGAAACACATCTACAATTGGCAGCGGATTCACGGTAACAGTGACCATATCTGCCGAAGCACAACTGTCATCATAAAGCGCAAGCACCCTGTAAGTGGTCGTGGCAATCGGAGAAGCTACGGGATTAGGAATATTCGGATTGCTCAAGCCTGTTGTCGGTGTCCATGAATACGAAACTACATTTGAAGGACCCGTGGCATTTAATTGAGCGCTTTCTCCGTTACATATCTGAACATCTGCTCCCGCGTTGACCGGAGGATTGGGATTTGGAGTTACATTGACGGTGAATACATAAGTATTTGTTCCGGGAATCGGGCAGGCATCGTCCTTAACCTGTATTGTAAAGGAATGACTTCCGACATCATTAAATCCCGGAGTCCAGCAGAATGTTCCGTTTTGTAACGGTAAACCACTGGTAGTGAAGGTAGCTCCGAAGATCCCGGCATTCCATGTTAGGGTTGTGGTTTGCCCCGCATCAGGATCAATCGAGAATACATCAAAACAAAGTGGGAATCCGGTGCATACATCCACCGAGAAGATATTTGTTCCGTCAATTCCGCTGGTTGTTGGAAGGGTATTAGTGCAATTCAAAACAACCAACTGAAGATCACGCATGGTGCTTCCGATTTTTACCCCATTTCTGAATTCTTCAACGAGGATAGTAATAACCGGCTGTTGTGTACCGCTTGCGGTAAAGGTCATTTGACCGGTTACATTATTGAAACTGAATGGCCCAACGGTATTCATAGGACTGGTAGGCGTATGCCCTCCCGTGTAGGGAATATTTTGCCCCGGTCCTTCAAGCACATTGACAAGAGAGTAATACAGCGAATCGCCATCTATGTCAACCGCCCCGTGATTATAATTAAAAAGCTGGTTTGTACACAGATATGGAACCGGAATAGTTGTGAAAGATGGCGAGCTATTGCATAAACCGTTAGTATTGTCTAAGCGAGCTTCTGCATAAATATTTCTGCTCCCTGGGTCATTTAAATTAGTAATGGCATAATTACGACAGCAAAGGCTATAACTGATCACCCAATCATTACACTCTAATGGCAGCGTGAATGTGCCGGAATAGGTGTAAAGCTGAATGCCCGGAAGTGAGCCGCCATTGCATGTGCTGTTTTGAATCTGAAGCAAACACAAAGGCGAAACCTCAGACGAACTTTGCAGGGCAAGATTTATTGAGGTATTGACTCCGCAGGAGGCCGAGCTGATGTTTATTGATGCAGACGAAGGAGCGCTAACCCCATCGCAATCCCGATAAAAGTTTAGGGCGAACCGGTATTGATTATTCCCCAGGCACTGGTAGGATAAATCTATTCCAACAGCATGTGATGCACTGACGTTATTATACCAAATCAATCCGCTTAGGCAGATTGCAACTGACACAATTCTCTTAATGATTCGATTCATAAATTATTTTTTGCCGTGGTAGTCTTATTTTGAAGCCTCTAAAATAGCATACATCACAGATTTCTCAAAATGAGATCGCTGCTATAGAATGCTAATCCTTCTTGGTAAAGGCCGAAGAATCCCGTTTTGGAAAATTGAACAGGTAACTGCTTATTACCGGAACAACAAAAATCCCTATAGTAATGACGGAAACCATAAAATCAGCATTATGACTGTCCAGTATTGTGCAGGCAGGATTTCCAGGGAAATGTTCGCAAGCGTAGGAGGACGTTAATTTTAATCCAAGCACTGCTATGACCAGAAATGCAAGCTGTTCAAGAAACGGAAACCGATTCATCAGGTTCACAAATATTTGTGCTGCAAAGCGCATGGCGAGAATTCCGATAAAAACCCCGGTGCAAATCAGCACCAGGTTGTCGGTGAAAGCCACCGCGGCAAAAACATTATCAATGGAAAAGCTGAGATCCATAAACTCCACCAACACTACGGTTGACCAAAACGGGCCAATAACTCCGAACGTTGAGCGGTAAAGCCAGTTTTGCTTCTTCTCAAGCAGATCATCGTCCTTTTGCGGAGTTGATTTGGTATAGAAGTATCTGGCTGTCAGCCAAACAAGATATATGCCCCCAAGCAACTTTAGAATGGTTAACTCCAGCAACAAGGAAACAAAAATCAGCGACAAACCCCTGAACAAGTATGCTCCTAATATTCCATATCGTAACGCCCTGCCCCGTTGATCTACTGGCAGGTCCATTACCATAGTGGCCAAGACTGCGGCATTATCAATCGAAAGAAGGCTTTCAATAATTATCAGGTTAATCACTATAATTAATGCCGCATCTAAATCAGTCCCGAATAAATTGGTAAGAATTTCCAAGAAAGGTTATGCTTAAAAAGCCAATTTAGAACGCCTGGTAAGACCTGCCGAATCACACCGAACCGGAGTTTCGGGTTGGAAAATTATCGAAATATTTACTTCGCCAAGAGCCTATTTCTATTAAAATCGAATAGGGTTTAGTACCTTTTCAGCCGGAAAAAATTGACTCAATACGCAGGATTGAGATTTTCGGATGTTAAAAGTTTGCTTTCAGCTTTTTAAAAATTCCACTGGCATTCTAAAAACATGCTTGTTTGCCGTATTCTGCCTGATCGCTGCAAATGCCCTGGCCCAGCAGCCGTGCGAAGAGAACGTAAATTGTGATGACTTCAATGCATGCACTATTGATTCCTGCCACGAAAATTTTTGCATTTATATACCCGTCAACTGTGATGATGGTGATGCTTGTACACTTGACAGTTGCAACCTCGCATCAGGATGCTTTTATACTCCCGTAGATTGCGATGACCAAAACCTTTGCACTACCGAGACTTGCGATTCCCAGAATGGATGTCAATACGCTGCAGTTGACTGTAACGATAACAATGAATGTACATTGGATGAATGTGATTCGTCTATAGGATGTTTCTATACCGATGCTGACTGCGATGATCAGGATGCCTGTACATCAGATAGTTGTGATGCCTCCCTCGGATGCATAAACACCACTATTAATTGCAATGACAATAATGAGTGCACATTAGACAGCTGCGATGTCCTAAATGGATGCTTCTACACCGATGTGGATTGTAACGACAACGATGCTTGTACACTGGATAGCTGCGATGTTATCAATGGATGTTTCT
>CAYOYI010000229.1:0-6701 GCA_964408105.1 uncultured Chitinophagaceae bacterium
CGTCATTCTGCACGGGCAAAATGCTGGCGCATTCTTTCACCAATGTCCCAAGTGTTGTGTTGGTTGGTGTAGTAAAGAAAATGGAAAAACGCGACCAACTGCCGGGAGCGAAGTTATTGAACGTGAAGATCAGTTTGCTGTTCAGCACATCATGAACATAATTGGAACCCGATATGGTAGTTGAAGAAAACTGCACGTCAGCGGAATCATACACGTATTCAACAATCGCATTCGCAGTGATGTTGCCATTGTTTCGGTATGTAACTCTTACTTCATGATTGAAGCCGGGACGCGGAGGTGTAATATAACCATAAGAAACCGCCAGGTCGAGCGCAGGTCTCACCGTGTCATAAAAATTTACAACAGTATCCACTCCGGGCAGCATCCCGAACAGCTCCACCGAACCATCGGGACATAATTGAAAAGTGTGATAGGGCGGAACATGGTTCAGCGCGTAGTTTCCCGGTGGAACAATGAATCCGTAATTGCCACTGGCATCGGTAAGATCGTTATAGCCGGGCACGCAGCGTACGGGAACTTCCCGGATGCCGACATCGCCCGCGTTGTAAGTACAATCAGCATTACCATCATTGAGCACTTTGCCATGCACCTGCACAGCGCATGTGAGATCATCATAACCTATGGCATTTGAGCATCTTGTCACCGAGCAACCGTTCGCATCAGTCACCACCACGCCATATTTCCATGTAGCAGGGAGGTTCACAGCGGTTTGTGTTGTTTGCCCATCGCCCCAGCGATAAGTAATTGGAGGTGTGGCATTTGATACGTGAGCCGTTGCTTGTCCGTCATTATTAAATATGCACGATGCATTCTGGCTGGTGACGAGCAGGCTGAGGTTGGAATAAGTATCCACCCTTTGCGTTTTTACGATCTTGCAATTGTTCGCATCGGTGATCGTGACATTATAATAGCCTGCGGCAACATTCGTGAGATTTTTTGTTGTCGCTCCGTTGCTCCACAGGAAAGTATAAGGCGCCTGTCCGCCAAACGGATTGCACGTCACGCTGCCGCTTGCCGTCAGGCAAAGCGCTGGAGTTGATGATAAATTCGCTTTCACCAGCGGATCATACTGCACGTTCACGTATTTCACCGCAAAGCATCCATTGACGTCCGTCACGGTACAGGTGTAGTATCCTGCAGTTAGCCCCGTTGCGGTTTGTGCGGTTTGCGGAGGGTTGGTGTTCCACTGGTAAGTGTAAGGTCCCGTTGAGCCGGTGATGTTTGCTGTTGCCGAGCCGGGAGCCAAACAAGTTTGCGCGACAAATGTGATATTGACGCTGAAAGGAGGCACATCCATTACGTTTCTCGATCCGGTGACTGAACACGATTCAGCATCATTAATAGTGAATGAATAATAGCCATTCGTAAGGTTGGTGATGCTGCTGCCGGTTCCGCCATTAGACCAGGTGTACACGTAGGGCGGAGTGCCGAGCAGCGGATTGAGCGTGATGCTGCCCATGCTGTCACCGCACACTTCATTCACCACAACGGGGTTAGGCTGAACAGGAGAAGTGTAGCCCACAGTTACTTGCCTGATCCCGCTGCATTGGTTGGCATCGATAATTGTGCATCTGTAAGCGCCCTGTGATAAATTGGCTGCAGTGGATGTGGTTTGAATTGGCGTGGTGTTCCATTGATAAGAATAGGGTGGTGTTCCGGTTGATGGAATAACGGTTGCCGTTCCGTTATCGTAATTGCATAATTCCGGTGTTGAGGTGCTGGAAGCCTGAAGCGGGTTCAGATTTTGGACATAAAATGTCTCTGCAACGGAACATCCTGCGGTGCCATCGCTGATGGTCACGGTGTAATATTCACCTCCAACCAGGCCGCCTATCGAATCAGTATATTGAGGCGGCACCGTGCTCCATTCATAATTAATTGGCGGAACGCCACCGGTGACATCTACTTTGATCGAACCCATTTGGGAGCAATTGTGGTCAGTCTTCGTGGTGGTGTAGGAATAGGGCAGGGCTTTTTCAATTTGGAAGCCTACATAACCATAGTATGAAAAACTATCGGTGTGCAGGGAATCGTATCCCCAGCATCCGTTGGCGTCAGTTACCTTGAGATAATAATATCCCGAAGAAAGGTTAAAAACAGAATCATTCGTGGAAATGCAGTTGGAAAATGATTGCTGCACCCAGCAATAGGTAAATGGCGGAGTGCCGCTGGAGACGGCAACTGAAGCCATGCCATCGCCATTATTACAGTTTTCATCAACGGTGGTGATGCTCATGTTTACCGTAGCATTGACAGTTGATTGAGAAATTGTAACGCTGCCGGTTCCTGTTGAACCCCCACCGTCCACAACCGTGAGGGAATAAGTGCCATACCATCCCCAAAATACAAACCCGGAAAGGCATGCATTATTCTGACCATTGCTCCACATGTATTGATAAGGCGGGCTTCCCCCGGTGACAACCGGGCATATCGTGCCGGGAATGCTGTCATTGCAGTAAGGCGTGTTTTGAAAAGTAATGGTCAGTTGTGCTTGCGCAGCAACCGAACTAATTAACAGCAGGATGAAAGCATTTAATTTTTTCATGGTCGTTTGGTTTTGAATTATGGTTCTTCATGATGTAAAAGTATTTCGGCTTTTGCCGGAATAAAAGGACAGATTTTGGAAGTTTTCGAGTGATAAGCTTACCATTTTATCTGGCCGGTATGATTAACTTATTGTAAACGAGCTATCTAATAAACAATTAGTGATTGTTGTTTTCGGGAAATTTATTTTGATAACAGGGTAGTAACTGGCAATCTTCTCGTAACCCAAGCCACCTCTTTTCCGTATGTACAGGCTTGCATGGCACGCTTTTCTACAAAAGTGCAGGTGAACCAACCCGCTGAGCTTACCTTCAGCCTGTTCCTCGATGAGAACATGATGGGGCATTGGATTTCCGGATTTAAGGCGATTGAAATAATCAAAGGGGAGCCGCGCGAAGAGGACAGTTTATACCGAATGACTGTTCGCTATCATGAAGATGACATCACAATTTATCAGAAGCTCATAGAAGTTGAGCCAAACGAAAGGCTGGTGATTGAAATGGAACATCCGGAATTCAAAACTTATTCTGTAATTGATTTCCTGCAAACCGGGTTTGCAACTCAACTGGAATGCAAGGCGAGAATAACCGGAAAGAATCTGAAGGTGAGGCTGGCAATGCCATTTCTGAAATCGTTGCTTGAAAACCGCAGCCAGTGGGATTACATGATGTTCAAAAAAATGGTGGAAAAGCAGGCTCCGCCAAAAGATCTACGCCCTTTCATCAACAAGTCGCTTTAGCTCCTGCAGTTTCAGCAGCGCTTCAACAGGTGTCAGCGTATTAATATCAAATGATTCCAGCAATTCTTTTATCTCGCGGTACTTACTGTCATCCATTTGAAAAATACTGAGCTGATAGCCTGATGGAGGCAGATGGTTCACCGCATTTTTAATATCGGATGCGATGCTTTTTTGTTCCAGCTCTTTAAGGATATCATTTGCCCGATCCAATACAGCTTTGGGCATACCGGCCATTTTCGCTACATGTATTCCGAAACTGTGCTTGCTTCCTCCTTCAATCAACTTGCGAAGAAAAATGACCTTGTTGCCGGTGTCCTTTACCGACACGGTGTAGTTCCGAATGCGCGGGAATTTATTTGCCAGTTCATTCAGCTCGTGATAATGTGTGGCGAACAAAGTTTTGGGATGTGCAGTGGGATTATTGTGCAGGTATTCTCCAAGCGACCATGCGATTGAAATCCCATCGTAAGTGCTCGTGCCTCTACCAATTTCATCCAAAAGGATAAGGCTTCTTTCCGAAATATTATTGACAATGCTGGCGGTCTCATTCATTTCCACCATGAAAGTGGATTCGCCTGAGGAGATATTGTCAGAAGCGCCTACACGGGTGAATATTTTATCTACGATGCCAATGCTTGCTGATGCTGCGGGGACAAAACTGCCCACCTGCGCCATCAAGGTGATAAGTGCCGTTTGCCGCAGCAATGCAGATTTACCCGCCATATTCGGACCGGTGAGAATGATGATCTGCTGCGAATCATTATCAAGCAGCAAATCATTCGGCACATATTGTTCTCCGGGAGGTAGTTGTCGCTCGATGACCGGGTGGCGGCCTTCCTTATATTCCAGCGAAAGCCCGTCATGTATCTTTGGCTTGCGGTAGTTGAATTTCTGCGCTGCCTCTGCAAACGATAGCATGCAATCCACTCGCGCAGCCTGATGCGCATTGACCTGCACCGGCTTGATGTAATCCTGGATGAAGAGCACCAATTCATTGAACAGGCTTTCTTCAAGCTGCATGATCTTTTCTTCCGCCCCGATGATTTTCTCTTCATATTCTTTCAACTCAGGCGTGATGTAGCGCTCAGCATTGGTAAGTGTTTGTTTGCGTGTCCAGTCTGAGGGCACTTTGTTTTTATGAGTGTGGGTGACTTCCAGATAATAGCCAAAAACGTTATTGAATCCGATCTTCAACGAACCGATTCCCGTTCTTTCCGACTCGCGTTTTTGTATTCCCAGAATATAATCTTTACCTGATCGAGCCAGATCGCGCAATTCATCCAACTCTTTCGAAACACCTTTCGCAACGACATTACCTTTTTGAACGGCAACCGGTGGTTCAGGGACTAAATTTTTACCAATCCTTTCCCGAAGTAATTCGCAGGGATTTATCTGGTCAGCTATTTTTTTAAGTTGGTCACAATCTGCGGTAGTACATTTTTCCTTTACGGGAATCAAACTATCCAGCGAGCGCTTTAACTGCATTACTTCCCTGGGGCTGACCTTTCCCAATGCCACCTTTGAGATCAATCTCTCAAGATCACCAATCTGCCGGATGGAGTTTTTTAGTCCATCTTTCAGCTCAGGATATTTGATCAAATGCTCAACAATGGTCAGGCGGTCTTCGATCATTGCTTTTTCACGCAAGGGAAGAACAATCCATTTCTTAAGTAATCTTGCACCCATTGGAGTAAGAGTGAGGTCAAGCACATCCACCAATGATTTTCCTCCCGGTGCTGAATAGATCAGCTCAAGATTCCTAATCGTGAATTTATCGAGCCAGACATATTTATCCTGGATCAGGCGGTTGATGGAAGTGATGTGTTGGAGGTTCACGTGTTCGGTTTCTCCCAGATAATGAATGATAGCTCCGGCAGCTATTATGCCTTCAGCAAGGTCTTCAATTCCGAATCCTTTCAGGGACTGTGTTTCAAAGAGCCGTGTCAGTTTCTCCTGCGCGTAATCACCGGCATAAATCCATTCATCCAGAGCAAAAGTGTAGAACTGTTCCCCGAATTCTTTCTTGAAATCCTTTTGATGGTTCTTAGCAAACAAGACCTCCGATGGCCGGAAGCTCTGCAGCAGGTTGTCAATATAGTCCCTGCTTCCTTGTGTCGTAACAAATTCCCCGGTGGAAATATCGAGGAAGGAAATTCCTATTATTTCTTTATTGAAATGGAGCGAAGCGAGGAAGTTGTTACTTTTTACATCGAGGATCTGATCATTGTGTGCCACCCCCGGAGTGATCAATTCCGTCACCCCGCGCTTCACGATTTTCTTTGTCAGCTTCGGGTCTTCCAATTGATCGCAGATTGCCACACGGTAGCCGGCCTTCACCAGCTTTGGCAGATAGGTATCCAGCGCATGGTGCGGGAATCCGGCTAGTTCGATATGGGAGGCTGCTCCGTTTGCACGTTTGGTCAGCACAATTCCCAGGACGGATGAAGCCTTAATTGCATCTTCTCCAAAAGTTTCATAGAAATCTCCAACCCGGAAAAGCAGGATGGCATCCGGATATTTTGACTTTATCCGGCTGTATTGCTGCATCAGCGTAGTATCTTTGGGCGCTATGTCGGCTTTGGTGCTCAAGATTTTTGGAACGGCTAAAAATAAATATTTTGTCCCCGTTGTCATGAACAAGATTCCAACAACATGCGGAAATTAGCCAACGAGGAATTGGGGCGGCTTTCTCCACGTGAATTCAAAATAGCTGAGAAAACACCTGTCATCATCGTGCTGGATGACGTGAGGAGCCTGTATAATGTAGGCTCGGTTTTCCGCACGGCTGATGCTTTCAGGGCTGAGGCTATTTATTTGTGTGGGATTACGGCAACTCCCCCGCACCGGGAAATTCATAAGACTGCCTTAGGTGCTGAGGAAACGGTTGGCTGGAAATATTTCAAGACGGCAGAAGAGGCGGTGAGGGAATTAAAAAATAAAGGATGGGCAATCATTGCCGTTGAGCAAGCGGATAAAAGCATCGAACTGCACCGGTTCAAACCCGGTGAAAAAGCAAAGCTGGCTCTGGTCTTCGGGAATGAGGTGAGCGGAGTAAGCGAATCGGTGCTGAAACTAATTGACCATTGCGTGGAGATACCCCAGATCGGCAGCAAGCATTCATTAAACATTTCGGTGAGTGTTGGGGTGGTAGTGTGGGAAGTGTGGAAGAAGTTGAATGAAAGAAAGTAAAAAATACTCCACGCAACCATTGCCCATCTTTGCACTTCTACTCTTGCGTAATCCAATTTTCAATGAACAAACTTTTACTTCTTTCAGTCTTCTTCTTCTCAATAGAAATTTCTTTCGCCCAAAAACCGCCTAAGGTCGCCAAGAACTATGTACCTACGGACACCGCCAATCATTACGCAGGACCGTTGCCTTATGATTACAAAAGTGA
>CAYOYI010000230.1:0-6339 GCA_964408105.1 uncultured Chitinophagaceae bacterium
CCGTGTTGGTTGCGGTCGCATCGCTGCAGGCGGTGCCGCCGGACCCGTTACAGACGATCACGCCCTCTGCGCACGAATCGCCATCCGGTCCATCACACGCAACCCCCAGGCCGAATCCTTCATCCGTCTGTCCATTGCAATTGTTATCGAGGCTATCCAGCAATTCCGAGGCGCCCGGATAAACGGTGTTATTACCATCGTCACAATCCCCGTTATTCAAAACAAACCCGGTGGGCTGCAACGCGGAAATGACTGAATCATTCGGATAGCCATACTGGTCACCGTCAACATCCGGGAACCACTTCTTATTGATGCAGTTGCTCGTGCAGGTTTGATTAGTGCCTTCGCCCTGCAAAGCGAGGCTCAAAGTCGCATTTCCTCCATTGTGCTCAATTTGAATGGTTGCGTTTTTAATTCCAACCGAAGCCGGATGACACTCAACATCAAAGCTCAAAGTTTGATTTACGCCAAGCAATACCGGGAAGGTATGCGGAAAGTCAACGCTGAAATTCACCGAATCGCTCAAGGACAGGCTATTGATCATGATGACCTGGTTTCCGCCTGTGTTTTCAAGTGTAAAAGATTTTGTTGCTGAATTAGGCAGCAGCACCAACCCGAAATATCTGCCCTTTGAGTCGGGCGTAAGATTCCCTTTGACAATTGCGTTGCCGCTGGGTGGGGTAGGATCGAAGAAGTAAAATACTTCCTGTGTGCTCAGCTCCGGTGATCCGCCACGGTTACCGCTTCCGCAGACAACATATACCCCGCCATTTGAAACGATGGCTGTGGTAGCATGTCTGCCGGTGATCAGAGGTGATAAAGTACGCCATGTATGGTTTACAATATTCAGCGCTTCGGTTTCATCGTGGGCTGTGATACTGGTTTCTGTTTCACCGCCAATTGCAAGAATTTCATCCCCAACTAACGCTGTGGCACAGGCTGCTCTTGGTGTTGGAATGTTTTCCGCTTCAGGAAGAGTTGTCCAGGTTTGCGTAGCGATATTATAAATGTCAACTTCCGGCACTACGTATTTGAAAGTATTTCCATCCCATCCGCTTCGCCTTCCTCCAACGCAATAGATTTTTCCATTTGCAAGAACTGCGCTGAAGTGATCGCGTGAACGGGGGGCGTCAGGCAACTGCGTCCATGTGTTCGTTTGCGGGTCGTACATATCCAGCCAGGGAACCCATCCCGAGGAATGTCCATCCTGAATTCCGCATACCACGAAAATCTTGTTGTCATGCACTACACAACCTGCAGAACCGCGTCTTCGATTTGCGGGTATCGTGGGGCCCACACTCCATTGCTCGGTGACAGGGTCGTAGATGTAAATGTTTGGAAGTGGGGTTTCATGCGGAAAACCACCGGTGAAAGCGCTCATTACATAGATCAGCCCGTTGTATTCAACCGCCTGGAAATGGTGCATTTCAAGCGGATTGCCTGCTTCCGTAGTCCAGGTGCTGTCAGATGGATCATAAGACTGAACCGGCCGGTTACCACGTCCACCCATTAGGTAAAATTTATTTCCGGCCTGAACGTAGGTACATTCATGTCGCGCAATTGGTGAGTTTGCCGAAGGTATCTGGTACCACTGGCCTAATACGGTTGATGGATCGTATTCAACGCTTATGAAATCCCATGTGGCAGGGAAAACCTGTCCGGAACCGCGTGAGGTGGAAAGAATTCCAACTGCAAGCACCCCGCTAAGCCAGTTTGCAGGGACAGAATAAGCCGAGCCTAAATTAGATTCCGGTCCGCCTTCGATGGAATATCCCGGCTGAACCATGTGGGTGGTGGGATTCACATAAAGGAAGAGATCCACGTAGCTTTTGTTGAGGATAGAAATATTGTGCATCACAGAAGAAGTTGCTCCTGCTTCTTCCTTTAGCACCTGGATCCCGCTGGTTCCTCCATTTGCAGCAGTAACGATTTTCAAATAATTATCCTGGTCGCCTGTTCCCATGAATAAACCCATGGATTGGTGATCTATTGGAGTCAATCCTGCAAACGGGCCATACACTCTGGTGCGAATGACATAAGACCATTGCACGGAACCCACATTTACCCCAAATTGAAATCCATATTCCTGATTGTCTAAATTTTGAAACGCGTCACCTGACGGAACCTGGCCAACCGTGAATTTCAAAGCAGCGCCTCCGACCGTCATCTTTCCCGGATCGAAAAGCTGCAAATAATCTGCGGTTCCGTTTGTCATCAACCCTGTGAATCCCCAGCCTAAAATGCCACCGTCATTTGAATTGTCGAATTGATAATTGACGGGAATGGTAGTGTTGAATCCGTTTAAAGAGTCCAGCGCAAAACGGTCTATTATATCTGAAATGCCGTCATTGTCGTCATCAGGATCGGTGATGTCAGAAATAAAATCGCCATCAGCATCAGTTGGCTTGCTTGCCGGAGAGCAGGGGTCGGTACCGTTGGCCGTTTCGTCACCATTGGAAAAGCCATCGACATCGGAATCAAGAAAGAAGCTATTGAGATCGCCCGTGCAGGAAGCAAGGTCATTCGGCTCAAGAATGGTGATGTCATGAGAGGCGTACGTAACGATCCAGATAGTGCCAGGGAAAGGATCGGTATCACCCTGAGCGGTAATGTCAAGTGGGGTATCGCCAAAGTTTGAAGCCAGAGTGGTTAACCCGCCAGAGACGAGCGCATCACCTGTGGCATTTAGCTTGGCGCGATAAATTTTATCATTGAATGCTGCCATCAGCAAATCACCTTTCATGGCATTGTTAAAATTCGAAGCCTTGTATTCGCAAATGCCATTTGTGGAAGCGCAAATGGACGCGAGCGCTCCGGGGCGGGTATTACCTGCCTGATACGTACACTCTGTCGGATTTTCCATTCCCAAAGGAATCGGAGTTTGAGCATTACCCCCGGAGTTGAATTTGTTATTTCTGTTTGCTCTTGTCGGATTCGCATGTCCGGCATAATAACCGGCCGTGACGTAGTGGATCACATCGCATGCACCTGAACCAGGCTCGGATACATCATTATCGCATCCCGTAGGGGTGCCGCCCCAGCCGGAGTTTGGTCCGTTATCCGGGCTGTACATTTTGCCTGCCTCGGTAATAACAAGGTCGTAATTATTTCTCCACCCCGGAGAATAAACCTGAACAGGTCCATTCAACTCCAGCATTGCCTGGTTCTTACCATCATTTCCGCCAAACGGATCATTCGGATCTTTAAACCCGGGAGTAGTGCTCACATTTGATCTTGTTTCATCATCGAGAGTTGGAAGATCATAAGTTGTGTTCCCGATCTGGTCGAGGTCAATGGCGAGAATAGCCGTTGAATAGGCGTACTCCGGCAGGAATACAAAGTTGTTTGATGGGGCACCCATGTTTGTGTTCCCGCCTTGCGCCAGATATAAAATATTGTTACCGTCAATTTGCATTCCGTTGATGGAATGGTTTTCTTCCGAGCGCGGCAAGCCCCGAACGAGATCGAGCTTTACCCACTGAGAGCCATTCCATGTGAGGCGGGAAATGATGCCGGAGTTAGTATCGAGATTTTTATTTGTAGCGCCAGAGCCTCCTCCGATTCTCGGATCGCTGGAGCTGACATAGATAACCGGATTGGTTGGAGTACCCGCAAGCAATATCCCTGTAACTTGTCGTGTGTCAACGCTTGGGGCTAAAGTGCCGTCATCATTGTGATTGGGTATTTGCTGAATGAGCGTAATAGCCTCTGTAGCCGTTACCTCATAGTCATTAGCTCCGTTGCGAATGACGGTGTAAGCGTATATAAGCCCGTTTTGCTGCGAAACATACAGCCTTCCGTCAGGGCCAAACTGGATAGAGGTTGGGTTTAGTAAGCTTTCACCTGCAAGATTGCTCGGAGTGAAACTTACAGTCTGGGCATTGGCATGAATGCACGCCAGCAAGAAAAAGAAAATAAAATTCAGTCTAATGTAGATTTTCCGCATCAGTTCACGTTTCGGATTAGTAAAAACTGCTTGGTTGCCGGCAGGAATTCGTAATGTAACAGAATCAAAATGCTATGTCAAATGAAATCCAAGTCAAGATTAAAAAATAACAAATGGGGAACTACGAAATTTTTGGAAATAGAAGAAGGAATTTGTTAACAAGGTCGTTCAAGGCTCTTACAGGTTCCATCCCGAGAACTCGGGGTTGAATCTGTTCTCTGAGCTATTAGCATTTAACTAATCCGAATACTATTTTTACCCGCCAATTTCATATAACAACATGCCCGAACGCTGGCACTCCCGAAGGCTGATCTCTATCATCAAGGATATTCAGGATTCCCGCTCTGAAAGAAAAATCTGCTTCATTCTGGGGGCGGGCGCTTCCCGTTCATCAGGTATCCGAACGGGGGGCCAATTGGCAAAAGAATGGTTCGAGCAATTGATAGAGCAATTCTCCGAAGAGGAACTCGATTTATGGAAGCGGGAAAATCAGATCACTGCTGAACTTGCCACGCATTATCCTGCAATTTACAAAAAGCGTTTCAGCGCTGACCCCGGTTTGGGTTATGATTTTCTGAATCGCGAAATGAATGGCAGGGAGCCAAGCTTCGGTTATTCGGTTTTCGCTCAGATTCTGGCTGAAACACCGCACAATGTGGTTATCACGACCAACTTCGACAACCTAATTGAAGTTTCACTCTACACATTTACGGGCGTACAGCCTTTAGTATGCGGTCATGAATCGCTCGCACGTTTTGCGCGTGCATCGCTCAACCGCCCGGTTATTGCAAAAATCCATCGCGATCTGCTGCTCGAGCCGAAAAACAGCACCGAAGAAATTGAAACGCTTGCAACCGAATGGAATCAACCGCTTCTGGAGTTATGCCGCGACCGGATTGTTATTGCAATCGGTTACGGTGGTAATGATGGCAGCCTTATGAACTTTCTCTTTGAGATGGAGAAACCCCGCAATCTGCTGTGGTGCATTTTAAAAAACGACCAACCTTCCGGTCATGTCACCCGGCTGCTTGAAAAACATGACGGGAAGCTGGTGGAGATTGATGGCTTTGATGAACTGATGTTTGATATTCTTGCTGCGCTGGGTTTGAAGCTGCTGGATGTTTCCATGGAAGAAAACGCAAAGAGGCGGGCTGCTGCTTACAGAGAACAGGTAAAGAGAATACAGGAGAAGGGTTTAAAATCCATAGACCCGGAAAGAAAAGAAGCCGCGAAGGAACTCTCACAAAAAACCGAAAATTGGTGGAATTATGAATTGCGCGCCAGAGCTGCTGCCGATCACAGCGAAAAACAAAAGATCTATGAGGAAGGCCTGAAAAAATTTCCCGCCAGCGCGGAACTGATCGGCAACTACGCCAACTTGTTCATGCAGACAGGCGACTATGACAAAGCGGAGGCATACTACAAAAAATCATTGGCGCTCGATCCTTCCATAGCTGAGATAAATGGCAACTATGCCGTGTTCCTCAAAGATGTCCGGAGGAAGTATGACGATGCAGAAAAGTATTTTAAGAAAGCGCTCGAGCTTTTTCCCAATGATGCGGTTAACAACAGCAACTATGCCATCCTGCTGAGTGAGATTTTAAAGAGATATAACGAGGCGGAAAAGCACTACAAGAAAGCGCTGGAGTTGGATTCCAATTCCGTAAACAATAGCAACTACGCGAATTTTTTATGGGCGGTCAGAAAAAACTATGAAGATGCTGAAAAGCATTATAAGAAAGCCCTCGCGCTCGACCCCGACAATGAATTGAATAACGGCAACTATGCCGGGCTTCTGCTTGCTCAGGGAAGAAAGGAGGAAGCAACTCCGTATTTGAATAAAGCTTTTGATAAGTGCCGCTATGAGAGCTATATGCTCGAACTCTGGTTTTACCGGTATGCGCACTATCCCGAATACCGCGAAGCCGCATTACAAAAACTTAATAAGCTGATTGAGGGTGGCGTTCGCAGCCCCGGCTGGAGTTTTGATGATAATATAAGTCGGGCCGAAAAGGAGGGTCATCCTGATATTGCTCGCCTCAAAAAAATTGCAAGCGTTATCACCGAAAATTGATTTAAGGAGTATTCGGATCCCAGCTATCATTCACATCACCCAGCTTGATGCCGATGAAATTTTGGTTGGTTTGATTGGATGTGATATTGGTGTAGGTTCGTGAATTTGGGAACGGGAAAGGGTGGGTGGCATCAGGGAAAATGTAATCGCTGGTAACAAATTGCCACAGCCGGTTGGTCGGGAATGAGCTGATATTGCCGAGGATGAGTGAACGCGTGAGAAGAATATCATGAACTGAAATAGTAGTATCACCAGCAGCGTTCACCTCTGCGGCTGCAATAATTTTGTAGGGAGTATTTAATTGCCCAAGGCCAAGAAC
>CAYOYI010000230.1:6349-6629 GCA_964408105.1 uncultured Chitinophagaceae bacterium
ACATGTTTATGCATCAGCAGGAGATCAATTGATGAGATGCCGTTGGTGGTGATGACATCGTTGGATTTGGAGGGGGTGATGATATAATTGGTGTTCGTTGCTACATTAAAACTGTACCTTCCGTTTAAATCAGTAGTGGTAGATAGCGTGTCATTACCTGAGAGGGTCATCGTAGCTCCGGGAATAGGAGAGCCTGTTTCCGTTAGAATCTGGCCAGAGATATTACGAAGGTCTCTAAGTTTAATTACCCAATAATCATTACTGCCTTGCGTAGCTTCTG
>CAYOYI010000231.1:0-6629 GCA_964408105.1 uncultured Chitinophagaceae bacterium
GAACGAGCGCATCCTGAACTCCGGCAAAGACCGGATAACTTTTTGTGAAGGTCACCGGCAAGGCAAGCGAATTAACAACATGCAAAACCGTTACCGTTATCCATGTTGCGATATAAAACCAAATCGCCACATACAAATGCTGCTCGCGTCTTTTTAAGATCGTTCCGAACATGTTTATGCCGAAAACAATCCATATCAGAGCAACTGCAATGTCAATCGGCCATTCGAGTTCGGCATATTCTTTTCCGGTAGTGATGCCAAAAGGAAAGGTGAGCGCTGCTGAAACTATGATCAATTGCCAACCCCAGAAATGAATATTACTCAGCACATCGCTGAACATTCGCGCTTTCAGCAATCGCTGAAGCGAATAGTAAACGCCCATGAAAATTCCGTTCCCAACAAAAGCGAAAATGACCGCATTGGTATGCAGAGGGCGTATCCGGCCAAAGGTCAGATAAGGTATCTCAAAGTTGAAAAACGGAGTAGTAAGCTGCAGCGCTGCTGTTAAGCCGACCAACATTCCGACTATGCCCCAGACAATAGTAGCATAGGCGAAATTCCTGACTATGGTATTGTCGTAACTGAATTTTTCAATATTTCCGCTCATGAATTTTCGGTTTGGTTACTTTGATTTTTTTAGTTTATCGTCAAATAACATTCTGATAGATGGCGTATAGTTGTCCTCAAATTGTCCTGACCTGATTGCCCAGATGAATGCGGCAAGAAACCCAATCGCCACGATCAGGCTTACAATCAAGAGGATGAACAACGCACTCATATATGGATAGGAAAGTATTTTTTACCGCGGACAAAAGTATTTAATAGGCTTATTCGCGCAGGTGACTTATATCATCAAGCGATAGCTTACTCCACTTTGCCAGCATGCTTGTGGAAAAAATTCCGAAGGCAGATACGGTGATCGAACTCAGCGGCATCAGGATTGCCGCTACAATAGGAGTAAATTCTCCCCGCACCGCGAAAAACAGCGCAATGACATTATACAGCAAGGAAATTCCGAGGGCGGCAACAAGCAGCCTCATGCTTCCTTTTGCATAATGGATAAACTTGGGTAATTGCTGAAAGGCTTTGGCATCGAGTATTGCATCGCAGGAAGGAGAAAAGTTGTTAATGTTCTCGGTGATACTTATCCCAACCGTACTTTGCCTCAGAGCGCCAGCATCATTCAGCCCATCGCCAATCATCAGAACTCTCTTGCCGTGGTCCTGCAAAAAGCGGATGAATGATAATTTATCCTTGGGACTTTGCTTGAAATGAAGATTTGATTCGCTGAAATAATTTTTCAGGAATTGCCGCTCCCCTTCTCCGTCACCGGTAATCAATGAAATTTTATGATTCGCTCCCAAATCCTTGATCACTTCTCCCAACCCTTTCCGGTAGTGATTGTTAAACTCAAAAAAACCTTTCACTTCTCCCCCGATGGACAGCCATGACCGTGAACCTTTTTCGTATGGATCGTTCAGTATATGCAACCCCTTTACAAAACTTTCAGAGCCTATCAAAATTTCCGCGTCCTGGTAAATCCCTTCAATTCCTTTTCCGCTTATCTCACGGAATGATTCGATCGGCAGCACTTTTTTATTTTCAAACGACTCATATATCTGCCTGCTCAATGGATGCGAGGACTGATGAGCTAATGAAGTAACCAATTGTTTCTCAAATGGCGTGAGTTCACCAACGAATCTTACTTTATGATTTTGGGCGTTGGTCAGCGTTCCGGTTTTATCAAACACCACTTCATCGGCCTGAGCGAGGCTCTCAATCACGGAAATGTCCTTGAGATAAAATTTATTCCTGCCCAGAATTCTCATGGCATTGCCCAAGGTAAACGGTGTGGAGAGCGCAAGCGCACAGGCGCAAACCACGATCAGCACCGAGGTGAAAACGTTCATTGCCAGGCTGCTGTCAACCACCAGCCAGTAAACCGCAGCAATAGTAGCGATCAGCAAAGCTGCTGGCGTGAAGTACCAGCTGAATTTATTTATCAGGGTAGTGATCTTCTGCTGATTTCGCTTGGCAAATACCTCCTGGTTCCAGAGTTCGGTAAGATAGCTTTGGGAAGTTTTCTTCAAGACTTTTATTTCGATAGCTCCTCCAACCTGTCTGCCTCCTGCAAAAATTTTTTCCCCTCGTCTGACGTTTACCGAATCAGATTCTCCGGTAACAAAGCTGTAATCAATCTGGCCATCACCACTGAACAATGCAGCATCAGCGGGCACAAGCTCCCCATTGCGTATTATGAGAACATCGTCAATCTTGATTTCGTTAAGCGGTATGCTTGACTCAATATCTCCATCTTTCCGCGTAGCCGCTACCGGGAAGTAAGATTTATAATCACGGTCAAAAGAGAGATTGTCATAAGTTTTATTTTGAAACCATCTCCCGATCAAAAGGAAGAACACCAGCCCGGTCATTGAATCAAGGTAGCCTGCTCCGGTTTGGGAAAGTATTTCGTAAGCGCTGCGGGAGAAGATCACGAAGATGCCCAATGCTACCGGCACATTAATATCCAGCATTTTTGCTTTCAATCCATTGAGAGCTGACCTGAAGTAGAACGAACTGGAATAAAAGAATACCGGAAGCGCCAATAACAAATTGAGGTAGGAAAAAAATCGTGTGAAAGAAGGTTCGATATAACGATCAAGCGCAAGATACTCCGGGAAACTCAGCAGCATGATGTTGCCAAAGCAAAAACCTGCGATACCGAGCTGATAGTAGAATTCTTTCGAAACTCTTTTTTGTGTTTTTCCTTCAAGGCTGCTAAGATTGATCTCCGGCTCATAGCCAATGGATGACAAGAGCTCCACTAATTTCCTGAGTGATAGTTTCTCATTTGAAAAAGTCAGCGAAACTTCCTTTCGCAGGAAGTTCACCTTTGAGCTGATGACACCTGGTTGTAATCGGTACAGGTTTTCCAACAACCAGATGCAGGATGCGCAATGTATTTGCGGAATCTGAAAGGAGATGCGTGTTAATTTGCTATCCTGAAAATCTATTAGCTTGGCAATTACCTCAGGATTATCTAAGTAGTTTAACGCTCCATTTGGCTTTCTCCTCTTGATCCTGATTCCAGGGGCTTGCTGAATGTTGTAATAGTCTGAAAATCCATTTTCACTTAATATCTCAAAGACCGTTTTGCATCCTTCACAGCAGAATCGCTTCTCATTTACATGAACCTGGCTTTCACCACAACTCTCCCCGCAATGAAAACACTTCTCGTGCGCTTCAATACCATTCCATGTTGCTGCTTGCGCTGACATTAAACAAAATAAACTGTGCGCTAAAATTATTCTTCACACTATCCTCATTGGATGACATTAATCACTACTAAGGTATCAGGTATTGCAGCATTTGAATTCTGTTATAACTTAGTGACATGAAAAGTAAAATTTTCCTGGTAATACTGGCAGCCTCGCTGAAGTTGGCCGCGCAAGACATTCAACCCACGGCAACTGAAGCTTTATTGAAGGTGTTGGTAGTTGATGCCGAAAGACAACCGCAGGAAGGCGAGGTCATCACATTTGTCAGCCAACAGGATGAAAAAAAATTTACCGGCACCACCGATTCAGCGGGAAGATTTTTTGTGCTCATCCCTAAAGGGCAGAAATACAAAGTGCAATACAAGGTTTTCAGTACGGAACAGGATTTTAAGCCTTTAGACATTCCCAACGCGGAAGGGCTTCTGACGTTTGATTACACGATCACCGTTCTCCCCCCAAAAGTTTATACCCTTGATAACGTATTTTTCGCAACGGGAAAAACCACTTTAACAAATGAATCCTATAAGGAACTGAATGAACTGGCGGAATATATGAAGAAGAAAAAGAAATTAGTGATTGAAATTGCAGGCCACACTGACAATGTTGGCAAGGCTGAGATGAATCAAAAACTTTCGGAAGACCGGGCGAATACTGTAAGAAATTATTTGTTAAAGAAAGGAATCGCATCTGCAAGAGTCATTGCTAAGGGATATGGTGATACGCAGCCGGTCGCAGACAACAGCACTCCGGAAAGCAGGCAAAAGAACAGAAGGACAGAAGTGCGCATCATATCGCAGTAGGAATCGCATCTGCCTTTCTGCCTGACACAAATTTCCTTAAGCGTTCAAACTGGATTGCCGGTTCCGCACTGTCGCTGTGGTTCGAATAAATCCCTTTTGGATTTAAACGCAAAATCTTCTCAATGCTTGATGGAAAGTATTCGGGACAGGAATTAAAAAAAAATGGAGCTAACCCTTCGCGATACCATGAATGCTGGTAAAGGTCCCCGGTGAAAAGAATTTGGGTAGGCTCGTGAAAAAAACCGCAATGCCCGATGGTATGACCGGGCAAATGGACGACACGAATGCCTCCGGCAAGGTTTAGCAATTGGTCGTCTTCTAATTCTGCATCGAGCTCAAACGGCTTGTAACTTAGAATTGCTCTGCCAACAGCCTCAAGCATTCCGCAAATTCTTGAACTGCCACGATAACGGTGCCTTCCCAGGATGTGATCTTTGTCTTTTGGATGGCCGGCAACACGCGCTCCCGAAAATTTCTTTAACAGGCTAAGATTGGCAGTATGGTCAATATGGCCATGCGTCAGCAAAATGTGCGTGATATCCTCAAAGGTTTTGTCAATTCTCTTTAAAAATTTTTTCAACCTCACCACATCGCCAATGAATCCTCCGTCAATCAAAACCAAATCGTCACCCCATTCAATTAAATAAACGTTGACAAATATTCCCCGAACTTGATGAATTTCTTGTGCCAAATCCGGTCAGATTAACTCAACTTTTATGAAAAAAGGTTGCTTAGTTCTTTGCAAGTCGCGCTTTTAATGTTTCCCCTTCACTAACAACCTCGATGAAATAAAATTCGCCCGGAACCTGTGAAAAATCAATGGAGATTTTACTCCCGGAAATCTCCAGGCATTTTTTTCCAATGAGCTTGCCGGTGATATCAAAAATCTGAAGCGATTGCATATGTCTCCTCTCCGGCAACACTATATGAAAAAATCCTGAAGATGGATTTGGATAAACCATTAGCTCAGCGTTCTCAACATTTCTATTTGTACTTACAGTATCAATTATCTCCGGTACAAACATCGCCTGTTGGATATAATTGGGAAACAATAATGAGTCAGAGAAGCTGCCATTTATAAAATAATTGAGGTTAAAAGAATTGCTATTAAATAAAAACAGGGAACCGCTTTCAGCATCATAGTCCAGCGGAATCGGTGCATAAGGATCACTATCCAAATGCAGCGAATCACCGGTAATATCATAATGTTCATCGAACGTGCCGAAATATATCTTGTCACCGGCAACTACAGGAACCGTATAATTTGAATAGCCTTCATAATGAAAAACCGTCTCAACAGCGAAGGTTGATTTATTCATTCTGAGAAATGAAAACCTTAATCCGCCAGTTGCATATTCAACATCAATATAGAAGTGAGTGCCTGCATCTATCAGATACTGGTTTTGATCCTGGTTAAGATAGGGATGCGGAGTTGCTACGGCCGCAATGGTATCGTGCAAGTTTAAATCAACGATTATGATACTATCAGACATTAACAAATAGGCTTTGTCGTCCCATACCTTTATATCCTGCGGCAGAGCGGCAACTTTTGAGGAATCCAGTGAGAAAAGAAAGCTGTCGGCAGCAATGTCGTATAGCACAAAGTGAGGCCTAACCAATGAAGTTATTGCCAGATTGTTTTTCCATGGCTCAATATGCTGAGGGTAAATATTTACAATGCTATCTACCCGGTCATGGATTGCAGTGTCGTATCCAACCACGTCCTCCAGCATAGATGCATAGAGTTTGCCATCAACTATTGCTATGTCTTTATACACATCAAAAAGAACCGAGTCCATCATGGTGATCTTTTTATCAGGGTATTCAATGTGTCCAACGTAGGCGGGTATTGCATTGCCTGGATAAGTGAAAAAAAACAGCTTTCCGTTTGGACCTTGAGCGTATAAGCAGCTAACGATGAATAGAAGGATATATGAAAGCGTTGTTCTCATATCACTAAATTACAACAAGCCCGAACAGTTTATATATCGTTGATTTTGGCAGGTTCAGTAATATCAAGATCTCCTTTGGCTAAAACGGATAATCATGTTCCACCGGCTTTACTTCTGAGCACGGACGGCAAATACTGTTGGCAATACCCGTATTACGTCTTGTGCGTCCGGCAATATTTTTAAACACCGGCCCGCTTATATCCTCGTCCTTCTGAAGACAGCGACAAAGGGTGCCGTCTTTTTTATTATACCGAACCCTGAACAGACATGGAACTAAGTGCTGACGCTTGGTTTGGCGTGCATTGTATGCCCATATCCGTGCACATTGCTCGGAAAAGCCAATCTCCCGTATGCAAGCCTGTAGTTTATCAAATGATGCCCAAAGATTTTTCACGGCACATCTTTTTACAGAACCGCCTACATCAAGATTACCCGCGTAAACCGCCAAATCCTCCAGCGTGGAGCATAATCCGCAGGCATCATGATGCGTGAGAATAGCTCCGGCCGCTTCCGCTGCCTCTTCATCCGGAAACGTTTCAAGATGATACTTTTTTTCTTCAGCATTTTCGACAACAACAGCACATACACCTTTTTTTACT
>CAYOYI010000232.1:0-6622 GCA_964408105.1 uncultured Chitinophagaceae bacterium
AGGATAGGAGACCGTCCATTCGTAATGCGCAAAGCCGTCTTTCAGAATGTTGCTGGTCATCTTTCCGTTTGAAACGGCTACCAATGAATCAGGAACGATAAGGGTTATTCTTGCACTGTCGGGTTCATCGGAAAGATGATCTTTGTTAGGCCACCAAAGGCTTGCTCCCGTTCCCTCACACGCGACACCTACCCAGGGATTTCCGTCTTTGTCCGTGGTCCAAATAAATCCTCCGTCCCAGGGGGGCCTTTTCGCAATCAATGGTTTCCCGGAATAATCTATTCGAAGCGTATAGGTTTTACCTTTTTCGGCTTTTGATTTCAGGCTGATGAAAACGGCATTGGATTCTCGCTCATAGCTTACCGAATCATCCATAAAATAGATCCCATGAATATTCATGTTCTCAAAAAGGTCAATCTGCATTCTGTTAAAATCTTCAACAGCCTTTAATGTGATGGAAACAGAACCATCAATGAATTGACTGTCGGTAAAAACCTGCAGGGACAGGTCGTAAAATGTCACATCATAGCAGGTCCTGAGCAGAGAGAGCATTCCACGCAGCGTATCTGCGCGGGTGAATTCAGATGATTGAGCAAAACTCAGCCGCACAAAAATGATAAGGATTCCGAACGCAAAGAGTCGTTGCATGGTTAACAGAGTTTAACGCGAAATAAAGCATTTCCTTGTCTAATATTGTCAATCTGAAAAAACGACTTCTGCTCTGATGCGGTTTCTGATATTTTACCTGATTGTTACAGGCCTTATAATGCTTGTGGATGTATATACTTTCCAGGGGGTGAAATCAGCAACGCGGGATTATTCTGTTCCGGTGAAACGCACGACAGCCTTTATTTTTTGGGCATTCACCGCGTTAACCATCGGTACATTTACTGTTGCCATCGTCTTTCAATTTCAAAATTGGTCGCCAATGGTCAGGGCGTTTTTATTTTCCACCATCATGCTGGTCTATTTTGCCAAGCTGTTCACGATTCCTCTCTTGTTTGCGGAAGATATCACGCGAATCGTTCGCTGGGTAATTGGTTTGTTCGGTGAGCAAAACGAGGCATCCTCAGGCTATGCGGCAATTTCCCGTTCTAAATTCATAGGACAAGTTGCGATGGTTGTCGGAGGAGTGCCGCTGGCGCTGGGCATACATGGCATGTTGCGCAATGCTTACAATTATAAGTTATATCGCACGAAGATCACCTTGCCGCATTTGCCCGATTCATTCAACGGGCTTAAGATCGTGCAGATATCCGACATACATACCGGGAGTTTCGTTTCAAGAAGCCAGGTAGAGAAAGGCATTGAAATGATTAATGCTGAGAATCCTGATCTTGTTTTCTTCACCGGTGACTTAGTGAATTATCATGCCGGTGAAGCGCTGGAGTTTGTTGACGTGTTCAAGCAGATAAAAGCAAAGGAGGGAGTTTTTTCCATTTTCGGAAATCATGACTATGGCGATTACGTAAGGTATAGTTCACACGAGGAGATGGTGCGGATGAAGGCAGAATATAAAAAGCAATTGGTAGGTATTCACCACAAGATGGGATGGGATGTGATGCTGAACGAAAACCGGATTTTGCAAAGAGGAGCTGACACCCTCGCTGTTATCGGCTCTGAAAACTGGAGCGCTAACGGAAGATTTCATACTTATGGTGACATGGAAAAAGCAATTAAAGGGAGTGAGGATGCGCATGTAAAAATTTTGCTTTCACACGACCCTACTCATTGGCGTGCTGAGATACTTTCGAAATTCAAGGACATTGATTTAACCCTCTCCGGCCATACTCATGGGGGACAATTTGGTATTGAGGTTCCGGGATTTGTGAAATGGAGCCCAAGTCAGTACCTCTATAAAGAATGGGCCGGTTTATATGAGGAGGGCAAGCAATATCTTTATGTCAACCGCGGTTTCGGATTTCTTGGTTTTCACGGACGGGTTGGAATCCTTCCTGAGATAGCGGTGATAGATCTGGTGAAGGCCTAAGGGTTTAGTTAGCCTGAAGGCTAAAGATCAATTCATCCGCCTCATTCTGATTTCTGAGTTCTATCCAGCGCTTGTGTGAAAGTTCGGTTTCACGCAATTCCCCAAAACGGGATTTTCTTTCACCGTAAGTTTTTAATATCCAGAGGAATAGATTTTTTTCCGGAGCGAATTGGAAAAATGAAGTTGAGAGCGTTTCGTAATTGCCATTGCAAACTTCTTCACGAAAGACGATTCTGTAAGTGGTGCGTGTGAAGTAGCGATATAATATTCGTGGTAAGGAATAATTAAGCCATACTATGGTATCTGCATGTTCAAAAAGAACACCTCCGTAATTTCCTGCTACAACCCATTTAGGCTGCGACAGGATTTGTTCATCAATATCTTTCTGAAATTGAGCTTCTTCTTTTTTTACCCAATTCGGAAGCCAGTAAAAATCATCGAGGTCATAATATTTAGTCCTCAGTAGAGCGCTTAATCGTTTCGCCATGGTTGATTTTCCGGAACAACTCGTGCCAACTATGATTACTTTTTTCACGACTATGCTTTCTTCCGGCCTACCACAGCAAGCGTAACAATTGCTTTAGCAACCAGCTTTTCATCATCCCCTGAGCCGCTGAAGACATCAGATTCCACAACTACAAGAACTTTTCCGGACTTAATAACATTGGCACGGCACACTAACAATTTTCCTGTTGCAGGCCGCAAGATGTTGATCTTGTATTCTGCAGTGAGAACGATCTGGTCGGTTTCAACCATCGTTCCGCCTGCTGTACCAGCGGTGTGATCGGCCATGGTAGACATCACGCCTGCGTGAATGAATCCATCTTGTTGAAGATGCTTTTCGGTGATCGAAAGTTGTGTTTCGCAGAAGCCTTCCTTTATATCTTTTAATTCATAACCTACTTCTCTGATAAAGTTGGCGGAGTTAAAAGTGTTGCGGATAACGTGCTCTATTTTTTCATTCATTCCAAAGCAAAATACTTTTGTTTAATTTACCTGATGCCGCTGAACAATTCCCGCATAATCAATTCCATCTGGCAAATTCCCAAATAGTTGTCCGGTCTCGCTATTCAGTCGTGATTGGCAAAAAGCATCCGCTATAAAGTTGTTGCCTAATTTGAGCAACTGAGCCGCTTGCATCGCAACTGCAAGATTTTCTGTAAATCTTCTTGCCTGGCTTGGTGTTGTTCCAAGACGTTTCAAACTTTTTTTCAAGTTAGCCAGGTAATTATCATAAATGGAGTTAGCTCCCGTAGCAGAATCCAGCTCAGCTAAATAAATTTCCAATGCCTTCGGTGACTTTCCGATGGCCCGTATCACATCAAGGCACTGCACATTTCCGCTGCCCTCCCAAATTGCATTCACGGGAGCTTCACGATAAAGTCGGGGGATGATTCCTTGCTCTACGTATCCGTTCCCACCCTGACATTCCATCGCTTCCACCAACAAAGGAGCAGCACGCTTGGTAATCCAGTATTTCCCGATTGGCATCAACAGGCGCAGCAGCATTTGTTCTGCTTCCGAATCCTCATTTTCCAAACAAACCGAAGCTCGATAAGTTAGGGCAAGGGCCGCCTCAGACTCAAGGCACAAATCAGCGAGCACATTTTGCATCAGCGGCTGGTTGATGAGCAATTCACCCATCACTTTACGATGCGTGCAGTGGTGCACTGCTTCAGCAACTCCCCGCCTGATCAATCCTGAAGAGCCGATCATGCAGTCATAACGGGTCATCGCCACCATCTCGATGATTGTTGGGACACCTCTTCCTTCTTCCCCTACCAGCCAGCTAATCGCATTTTCCATTTCGATTTCGCTGGAAGCGTTGGAGCGATTGCCGAGCTTGTCTTTCAACCGTTGAACAAACCAGGGATTCTTCCTTCCGTCAGGCAGCCAGCGCGGCATGAGAAAACATGACAAGCCGTTTTTAGTTTGTGCCAGCGTGAGGAAAGCATCGCACATCGGTGCCGAGCAAAACCATTTATGCCCGGTGATAGAATATGCCTCTCCCGGACCGGATTTGCTCACAGGGATGGCTTTTGAAGTATTAGCTCTGACATCGGTGCCGCCCTGTTTTTCAGTCATTGCCATGCCGATAGTGAGCCCGGGCTTTTCAGTGTGGGGTTTGTTCGATGGGTCATACTGATCACTCAAAATTTTTGGAAGCCACTCATTTGCTTTAGGAAAATGATTTTTTATTGGTGGCACGCATGAAAATGTCATGGTAATCGGGCATCCTGTTCCAGGTTCATTCTGCGCGTGAATGTAATCCATGCCGAGACGGGCAAGATGTGCTCCCTTCTTTTTTTCTACCCATGGAAGAGAAGTAAGCCTGTATTTTATTGCCAAAGCCATAATGTCATGGTAGGCTTGATGAAACTCTATAAAGTCAATGCGATGCCCGAAGCGGTCATGCGGATGAAATACAGGTGTGTGCTTGTTTGCAAGAAATCCTTTTTCAATCCATTCGGGGCTTCCCAATTTTTCACCATATTCTTTCAATTGAGGAATTGCCCAACCCGCACCGCTCTTTTCCACCAATTCTGTCAATAACTTGTCCGTTTCATAAAGGTTGATGTTCTCAAATGCAGGCGGCTGGTTGAATACTTCGTGTGTTTTCATTGAACTAAGAAAGTTTAGTGGTTAAAGATAAAACATGCAATTAGTTAAAGCGAGGGTTTGAATCACGCTGAAATCGTCACATATTCCCGAATTAATACAAATCAATCCGCTTCTCATACGGCTATGACCCATGCGCTGCCCGTACTTTGTATCATTATTTAACAACAAAAAATTAAAACAATGAAAAAACTAATCGAAAACACAAAAACATTTGCAAAGACAGTGGCATCATTGACAAATTACCGCAATTGGTTCCATCGCTCGTATTTTGAAATTGATCTCAGCGGGATCGGGCTGGATTTGGAAAAAGAGCTGACGTTCATGCCGCAGTAAAATTTAAAACAAAATCTTAAAATAATACAAATGAAAACATCCATTAAAGCTGTAACCATCGTACCACCAGCGACTGAAAATCATATTCAACTACATGCGGTGCGAACTCAAACCCTTAATAAAGTACTGGAAAGTGAAGTGCTGATTCGGTTTGCAGATTGTGATCCGTTTAACCATCTGAACAACTCAAAGTACATCGAATACTTCATGAACGCCAGGGAAGATCATCTCATGAAAGAGCAGCAACTCAACTTATTTGAGTTTGCGCGTGAAAGGGGCATCGGTTGGGTAGTAGCTAAACATCAAATAACATTCTTGCAACCGGCAAGTGTAACAGAAAAAGTGGTTATTCAGACAACCATTCTCGAATGGACAGAAAAAGGCGTGCTCGTGGAGATGAGTATGTGGAACAATGACAAAACAAAACTGAAATCACTGTTGTGGGCGCATTTCATTCATTTTGATCTTAAGGCACAAAAAGTGATCGCTCATTCACCAGAGATGAACGAGCTCTTCATGCCGTATGAAAATCCGATACATGGCAAGGGGACTTCATTTGACGAAAGAATAAAACAAGTAAAATCAAATTAAGGTTTTTCTTAGCTGGCGTCTTGAGTAACTTTGGGGTATGAAGGCAGTTTTATATACTAAATACGGCTCACCGGAAGTTCTGGAGTTGAAAGAAATTGAAAAACCTATGCCCAAAGACAATGAAGTGTTGATTAAAATACATGCGGCAACGGTTTCTGCGGTGGACAGCATTTTCCGAAAGGGAGATGATTTTTTCGCAAGAATGGCAACCGGTTTATTCAAACCTAAGAATCCGGTATTAGGTGACGACTTTGCCGGGGAAGTTGAGGCGGCAGGGAAAAATGTAAAACGTTTTAAAATTGGCGACAAAGTTTACGGTGCAACGGTTGGTGGTGGTGCCCACCTGGAATACCTTACTGTTTCAGAGGATGGGGCAGTAGCTTTGAAGCCGGATAATATGACTTTTGAGGAAGCGGCCTGCATTCCTTATGGCGGGTTAACTGCGTTGCCTTTTTTGAGAGACACGGCTAAAATTCAAACCGGTCAAAAAATTTTAATCATCGGAGCGTCAGGCTCTGTGGGTACCTTCGCGGTGCAGTTGGCAAAATATTTCGGAGCAGAAGTCACGGGAGTGTGCAGCACAATGAATATAGAATTGGTAAAATCTCTGGGCGCTGATAGGGTCATGGATTACAAAAAAGAAGATTTTACAAAAAGCGGAAAGCATTACGACATTATTTTTGATACGGTAGGCAAAAGTTCGTTTACGGAATCAAAGGGCTCATTAAAAACAGGCGGACTTTTCATGACCACCTATATTACCTTGGGTATTCTTTTTCAAATGTTATGGACATCAAAAATTGGCAGCAAGAAGGCCGTGATCTCTTTCACCGGTTTGAGGAAGCCTGACGAAAAAGCGAATGATCTAATTTTTCTTAAAGGGCTGATCGAAGCTGGAAAATTAAAATCCGTTATTGATCAGCGCTTCCCATTCTCGCAAATAGCCGAGGCGCATCGTCTGGTTGACAGCGGGCACAAAAGGGGGAATGTAGTGGTGACGATGTAGCTATGAAAGCTATTGTCTATCACCATTATGGCAAACCTGATGTTCTTCGGTTGGAAGAAGTTGAAAAACCCCTACCTAAG
>CAYOYI010000233.1:0-6583 GCA_964408105.1 uncultured Chitinophagaceae bacterium
GTTGGTCAAAAGCCGAAATATCTGCAAGTAGTTTAAAGACGTATTCAGCAATACCTGATTTGTCAGGCGCTAAACATTAAGAAGGGCTGAAGCTGCAACATGAAATCACAACCCCATGCATAAGATTTTGGGCCTGTAAAAGCCATGAGTGATTACGTCTTTTTGCTCCTGTTTTTTGGCAGTTCACGGTATTTACTCCGGCAAATCGTGCTTGTACTATTGTATCACCAAACGGAACGGAAATGAAAAATTCGATAACCTTAAAACCAAACATCATGAAAAAGTTAATCTCATTGCTTATTGCAATCTGCATAGCAGGTTCAGTATTTTCACAATCAGCGCTTAAGACCGTTAGGCAAAAAGTCGGCAATCCTGACATCCTGAAAAACTGGAACGTTGGAGAAGAGAAACTTCTTACCAATGCATCGGTGCTCAGAGTAGAGGGAGCCAATGACATTAACCATCGTACTAATTTATTTTACACTGCCAACGGTGGTTACCTCGAAGAGGCTCCCGGTGGGCAGATCTCATTATTCTTCGACCGTAATATTGAGGAACTTGCCGATCCGGGATTATTCACCATCACGGTGAAGGATTCTGACGGAAATGAGCTCTACCAGAAATGTCTTAACAAGGACAACAGGCCTTTCTACTACAAATGGGAAATCTGGTATTATACTGAAACAGTTAATATACCTGTGCTGGTGAGCAAGACATTCACCGTAATGGTAGAAGATGCAGGGTTGGGAAAAAAGTTTGAATTCCTCGTCACCATCCAACAGGATTCCGAATTCATGCCTCAACCGTTGCTCTCCTCTGTTGACCATCATCTCCTCTACTAATTCATGGTCAGCAGTGGCTGTAAAAAGTGCCCCGGTCTTGTCGGGGCATTTTATTTTCCTCCTGAAATAAAAATTTTCTTTCTACGTCTTTAAACTCCTGATTTGTGGCTGTTAATGTTATTTCCGGCAGCGCGAGCAATTTTTATTATTGCATCAGTCAGTTGAAAGAAAAAATTTGGCAACCTCAAAAACCAATGGCCATGAAAAAATTGATCTCATTGTTTGTTGTAGCTTGCATCGCAGGCTCAACATTACCGCAATCAGCTCTCCAATCCATTAAGCAAAAGGTAGGCAATCCGGTCATCCTTGAAAACTGGCAGCTTGGTGAGCTTAAAACATTTAACAATGTTTCCGTTCTTCGCCTTGAGGGAGAAAATAGTGTTGACCACAGAACGAATGTATCCTTTACCTCAAACGGACATATCCAGGAGCTGATCACCTGTAAGGCGGAGCAGGAAAATCTTTC
Organism: uncultured Chitinophagaceae bacterium; assembly: GCA_964408105.1. Classification (GTDB taxonomy): domain Bacteria; phylum Bacteroidota; class Bacteroidia; order Chitinophagales; family CAIOSU01; genus BPHB01. The sequence continues at coordinate 1,309 of CAYOYI010000233.1, forward strand.
TGAGGAGGAAAAGCTGAATTTGATGAAATTCTACTTTGAAGAAGCCCCGGGTGGCCAGGTCACAATCTTTTTCGACAGAGTCGAAAAGAGGCTGGCAGATCCCAGGCTATTCACAGTTGAAGTAATTGATGTATCCAGTGGTGAAACAGTTTTCAAAAAAAGGCTCGAGAATGAAGAACCTCATTATTACAAATGGGGGATATGGTTCTTTCACAAAACTATTAATATCCCTTACTTCCTCGAAAGAGAATTCGCAGTGAAAGTTACGGATGCCGGTCTTAACAAGACTTTTAAATTTCACGTTTCAGTGAATGAAAGCAAAGCTCCATTTCAGCCGGAATTCATGTTGTCTTCGAAGCCTTTTCCCTTGTAAAAATTTATCCTTTCCAATTTCGGATTTTTTGATTTTTCGTCTCAGGCCTGAAGAAATTCAGGCCTGAGATGTTTTATAAAAAACTAGTCTTTGGCTGAAACTACGCTTTGGCTCTTAAATTGGCAAAGAATGTCCTTGGGAAGCATTTTATCTAACGGAAAATGGGTATTAATTGAAGGTTTCTCTGTAAAACATTCCTGAAACCAAAAGAAGTTTATATATTTATGTCACGATGGTTGATAAAAGTAAAAAAGGGCAAAAAACCATCTTGATTGTTGATGACCACCCGTTCATTTTAAAGGCCATTTCGGACCTGCTGACTAAAAACGGGAAGTATCAGGTATATACCGCGGAGAATGGGTTTGAGGCCATTGGATTTGTTGAAACCTATCCAATAGATTTGATACTAATGGATCTTGTGATGCCGGAAAAAGATGGCATTCATACAACTCTGGAGATCATTGCGCAAAAACCAGAGATGAAAATATTGGTGCTAACAGGTTCATACTCCAGGGAAGATATTTACAAAATCATGGAGGCCGGTGCACATGGCTATTTGCTAAAAGACACACATGAAGAAGAGATCCAGTTTGCTATCGAAAAAGTAATGAAAGGTGAATACTATTTTGGTGGCAAATCAATGGAAGAGATAATCAAAGATTTCAAGCAAATCGTTTTGCCTCGAAAACTAACTTCCCATGAAGAAATTGAAACCCTTACGCAACGCGAAAAAGAGATCATCCGGCTAATCGCGGATGGGTTGGTGAATAAACAGATCGCCTCGAAACTATTTATCAGCAAAAGAACGGTTGACAAGCATCGCACCAACATCCTCGAGAAACTCAAAGTGAATAACTCGGCAGAACTTATCGCTTATTCTGTCAGAAACGGAATCGTGGAATAATTCATCAGCAAGCAAGTAGTTTGACTTATTTGAAACTCCAGTCGAACCCATCCAACTCCTGCAAGGAAAACTTCAGCAGGTCAATCGCTCCGCGGATGTCTTTCTTGCTTGACATTTCTATCACCTGGTGAATGTGCCGTGTCGGGATTGAAATACACCCTGCAATTACTCCTCTCGGACTCATGCGTTGCATTCCGGCAGTATCCGTTCCTCCGCCAATCAGGATTTCCGGCTGCCAAAGAATTTTATGTTTTTGAGCTGTCTTTTTCATGAACTGGATCATTCTTGCATCTGCAATGGATGAACTGTCCATCATTTTTATTGCAACTCCTTTTCCCAGCTTGGTAACCATCTCTTCCGGCTTTGCACCCGGCACATCATATGCAATGGTAGTGTCCAGTCCAAATCCGAAATCAGGCTCAATGTGATGTGCTGCTACCTGTGCTCCACGGATGCCGACCTCTTCCTGAACCGTGAATACCCCGTAAACATCACAAGCGGCCTTCTTCATCTCGCGTAAAGCTTCTATCAGAATAAAAACCGAAACACGGTTGTCCAGCGATTTGCAATTCACGCAATCTCCCATCTCAATTAATTGCCGCTCGCGCGTAACCGGATTTCCAATCTCGATATATTTTTCAACTTCTTTTTTCGGCAAGCCTAAATCAATAAAGAAATCAGTGAGCTCAGCATTCTTTTTCCGTTCTTCAGGGGTCATCACATGGATCGGTTTGGAACCCATCACGCCAATCAAATCCTTTTTCCCGTGAACTATAACACGTTGCGCTGTCAAAGTTTTCGGATCGAAACCTCCCAGCGTTGTAAACCTCAAAAAACCGTTATCGTCAATATGACTCACCATGAATCCTATCTCATCCATGTGCGCTGCCACCATGGCCTTCTTCTTCAGCTTACCCTTTTTCACGGCAATGACATTGCCCATGTTGTCAATGGAAATATCGTCCACGAGAGATTTTACTTCGCGCAGCACGATCTTCCTGATGCGCTCTTCATAGCCCGGAGCTCCGGCCGTTTCACATATTTCTGCAAGCAGTTTTACATTTACCGACATAAGTTTGTCTGTTTAATCAGTTTTTGAAAGATTCCCCGAAAATAGGCTTCCTGAAGATTTTGAAGAAAGCGAGCCCCAAATAAATTGTTTCGCATACGTTTATTTCAAATAATTTTGGAACCCGAATTTCAAACGTCAGATGTCCTCCAAGATTCTCGTTACCACTTCTTCTTTTTCAATAAAAAACGAAGGACTGATCCTCAATCCGCATAAGCGAAAACTCACGGAAGAAGAACTTATAGCTTTAGTGAGCGAGCATCACCCTGACGCCATTATTGCCGGTGTAGAACCGATCACAAAAAGAGTTTTCAATACGGCTCCGGAGATCAAGATTATCGCACGCGTGGGTGTCGGAATGGACAATGTAGATCAGCAGGCGGCTTCAGAATTAAATATTAAAGTGACTAACACGCCCGATGCCGTGACTGCACCTGTTGCAGAATTAACAATCGGACTCATTCTCACCACACTAAGAGGAATCGCTTTATCCGACAGGAAAATCAGAGAAGGTGAATGGGAAAGGCCGCAAGGCTCGCTTCTGAAAGACAAACAGGTTGGCATTGCCGGAGTAGGACGAATCGGGAGTGCCGTAGGCAGATTATGCAAAGCCTTTGGCGCGCAGGTAACCGGATATGATCCCTATTATAAGGATAGTGAATTTCCAATGGTCGCTGATATATCCGAGCTTGCGGAAAGCTCGGATATTCTGACTTTGCATCTTCCGTTTTCATCTGAGACCAAACACATCATCAATAGCAATATTCTCAGCAGAATGAAACGGAATGCAATACTTGTCAATGCATCCCGCGGAGGTTTGATTGATGAAGATGCTTTGTTCAATGCATTGTCCGAAGGGAAAATCTCAGGAACCGCATTAGACTGTTTCGAAGAAGAGCCTTACAGCGGGAAACTGAAAGAATTGGATAATGTTGTCCTGACCGGACATATCGGAAGCTATGCAAAAGAAGCGCGCTTCGAAATGGAAAAACAGGCGTTGCAGGCAGTATTGTCACATCTTAATAATGGCAAATGAAAAAGAAAGCGGTCGTATTTGGAGGAAGCGGATTTATCGGATCTCATGTATGTGATGCGCTGGTTGAACGCGGCTATGAAGTAACGATTTTTGACAAGCGCTCTTCCCCGTACATACAAAAAGGTCAGAAGATGGTAGAGGGAGACATTCTCGATGAAAAGCTGGTCGAATCAACGGTGAAGGGCCATGATTATGTTTTCAACTTTGCCGGAATTTCAGACATAGATGAAGCTTCTGAAAAGCCGATTGATACGGTGAAGCTTAATATTCTGGGGACAGTAATTATGCTGGAAGCGGCCCGAAAATCCGGTGTGAAGAGATTCGTTTTTGCTAGCTCATCTTATGTCTATAGCAGTTCAGGAGCGTTCTATAAAAATTCAAAACAGGCGAGTGAATTATTCATTGAGACCTATCAAAAAAGATACGGTCTCGATTTCACTATCCTGAGATATGGCTCACTTTATGGCACACGTTCAGATGAACACAACAGCATTTACAAAATTGTTTACAGTGCATTGAAGGATAAGAAAATAACCTATCATGGAACCGGAGAGGAATATCGTGCATACATTCATGTGAAGGATGCCGCAAAACTTACAGTTGACATACTTGATGATAAATATGCGAACGACTATCTGGAATTAACCGGCAACTATTCCCTGAAATACAGCAACCTGCTGGAGATGATCAAGGAGATGATGAACAACGAAATAGAAATAGAGTACCAGCGAAACGAATCAGAGACGCATTACAGAATGACGCCTTATAATTTCCAGCCCAGAGTTGCCAAGAAGCTTTCCAACAATCCGCACATTGACATGGGGCAGGGAATCCTCGAAGTGATGGGCGATATCTACCACTACCTGCACGAAAGCAAAGGTCGCTGATGGCTTTCATCCGGCTTTCCTACATCCTTGATTCCAATATTCCGGTTTACGGAGATTTCAGTCATCCTTCATTTCCACGCATTAACGACATGAACCAGGGTGCAACGGCCAACAAGACTGCTATCAGCATGGACAGCCACATGGGTACGCACATTGACTTTCCGCTGCACTTTTTTGCAGATGGAAAAGCAGGAGAAAATTATTTGCCTGAAGAGCTTGTGTTTAATGAAGTGATAATTGCTGAAGTGAGAAAAGAGGGCGGCTTAATAAGCAATAATGATTTGAAGAAAATAAACCCTGATGTTTCCGTTGAAATGCTCATTGTTAAAACTGGTTTTTGCAGTAAAAGAAATGAAGTCAACTATTGGCAAGGAAACCCTGGGTTTGCCGCTGAAACAGCATCATTTCTAAAACAAAAACTTCCCTCGCTTCGGGCGATCGGATTTGACAGCATTTCACTTTCGTCTTTTCAGCACCGGGAAGAAGGCAGAAAGGCTCATCGTGAATTTCTATCCAGAGATATTTTAATCATCGAAGACATGGATCTGAATACTGTGAATGAAGAAGCAAAATTCTCAAAAGTGATTGTCGCCCCGATGTTATTCAAATCTTGTGACGGAGCGCCTTGCTATATACTGGCTGAAACTATTGATCAATGAAACGAGCCCTCTTCTTTGATTTTGATGGAGTGGTGCTGGATAGTGTCAACGTGAAAACCGATGCGTTTTATGAAATGTATTTGCCTTATGGAAAAGAGGTTGCTGAAAAGGTGAAAGCCTATCACATGGATCACGGAGGAATTTCAAGATTCGAGAAGTTCAGATACTTTGAGGGAAGTATTTTAAATCGAGTAACAAGTGAAGATCAAATTCAAAAACTTGGAGACAGATTTTCTGAATTGGTTTTTGAAAAAGTTCTGAAAGCAAGCTTCATTAACGGTTTCCCCGAGTTCATAGAAAATCACTACAAGCAAACAGATTGCTTTGTTGTTTCCGGCACACCAGAA
>CAYOYI010000234.1:0-6580 GCA_964408105.1 uncultured Chitinophagaceae bacterium
ACAAGTGCAGTCACAACACAATCTTCAGACACCATCTGTGAGGGAGACAGCATTTTTGCTGAAGGCGCTTTTCAAACAGCATCCGGAACGTACCGTGACACCGCTCAGGCATCAGGTGGCTGTGATAGCTTTCATACCACCTTGCTTACCGTGATTGATATAAACCTCAATGACAGCACGGCAAATGTTTGTGAGGGTGATAGTGCACAACTCCTCGCTCCTTCCGGCTTCAGTTCGTACCTATGGCAACCAGGAAATTTATCTGACCAAGCCATTATTGTCACGCAAGGCACTTATCAATTAAGCGTACAGGATGATAACGGATGTACGGTATCGGCTACTTACGATGTGAACCAAACCATCCTTTCTGTTTCCGTGATTCCTGATCCTGCGTCCATTATAAAAGGAGAATCAATTGAACTGATCGTTGTTGGCGGCAGCAGCAACTTGCAATACTCCTGGTCGCCTGCAAGCGGATTGAATTGCACAAGTTGCAACCCGGTCACGGCTACACCGGACGATGATATTGTTTATACGCTCATTGTTTCAGATAGTAATAATTGCTCGGTCACAGTTGCTGTGCCTGTTAACGTTGATACGATTGAAGTGCCGTTACTCTACGTCCCGAATGCTTTCTCACCAAACGGGGACGGTAACAATGATTTTTTCAGCGTGCGAGTTCAGGATTACACAAGTTTCCAGATCAAGATATTCGACCGCTGGGGTGAAAAGATTTTTGAATCACCCGATCCGAATGTTGGATGGGATGGTACTTTCCGCGGGAAAGAATGTAACCCTGGAGTTTATGTTTATTATATTGATGTGGAATTCGCACATTACCTGGATGCGGATGAATACAAGAAATATTTGAAGGGAAGTTTGACGTTGATACGCTAAAAAAGCTCTTCGCATCCTTTTACTCTCTCTCCCGTACAACGAAACTGACTTCGGTCACAAAAACCTAACCCATGAAAAACGTCCTCATCATCGCATTCGCGTTGGGAATGTTTCAAGCCTATTCCCAATCAACATTCAAAACATCATTGGAAGCCGATTCTGCCGAAGCAATTCTCGACATTGCCTCGACAGCAAGCGGATATTTCATGACCGGCTACACTACCTCATTCGGTGAAGGAGGCTGGGATGCGTTGGTAATCAAAACCGATGCTTCAGGAAACACGCTTTGGTCAAAAGTTTTTGGAAATGCTGAAGAACAAAGCGGGAATTCCATTGTCGCAACTGCCGATGGCGGTTGTCTCGTGCTCGGAGAAACAAATTCCCTGGATACTACCGGAAGAGATATTTTCCTGCTGAAACTCGATGCCAACGGAAACACCGAATGGACTAAAATCTATAGCGGTGACCGGGGTGAGTATGCAGGAAAATTGATACAATCAGGCGATAACTTTTATGTTATCGGTTACACTTGGTCATTCGGAACCGCTAATGACGGCCTGCTGATGAAAGTGGATGCAGGCGGCAACATCATTTTTGCGAAACATTACGATGGCGGTAATTTTGAAAACCTGTTTGGAGCGGCATTGACTTCAGATGGCGGAATTGTGATGACCGGCTCGCGGGCTGTCATCGTTACTGACGATGCGCTGGTTATAAAAACCGACACGGCTGGAAATCTTTTATGGGCTAAGGAGTATGGCGGAACCGGTGTGGATGCTGCAAATTCAATCACGGAAGCGACCGATGGAGGATATGTATTTGTCGGCTCCACAAACAGCTTCGGCTCAGGAGCATTGGATTATTACATGGTGAAAACTGCCATTGATGGCTCACATGTATGGACACGCGCACCCGGCACAATGAGCTGGGATGGCGCTTACGAGATAATTAACGATAACGATGGATTCGTTGTTCTCGGTGAAGGTTACACGGGCGATTATTACGTGCTTCATTTTGATCAGGATGGCTATATGGATTGGGAGCGGCTATACGACAACGGAGGTTGGGAACGTCCATTTTGCATTGCGCCAAATGTTGCAGGTGACGGGTTCATCACCGCAGGGTTTTCGGAGGCTAATACGACAAGAGATATACACGTAGTTCAATTCTCCTCTGACGGAGCAATCTGTGATGGAGAGGAGACTGATGAAACCTTCATCAGCACGCAGCCATCAACCGTTGCCGATGTAAATGTAACCGTTGGCACGGCAGCATTGGATATTTTGCCAATAACGTTCACTGAAGCCGCAGCTGCTTTTTCAAAAAATCAAATCTGCCAGGGAACAGCTCCTACCGGCACTTTTGAAAACTTCATCTCCGAAACTTCTTTGAATATTTTCCCGAATCCGGCTGAAGACAGAGCCGGGATTGAAATAACTGGTGCCGATAAAAAAACTGTGGTCGTTATTTACGACTCACGCGGGGCGTTAGTGATGAAAGAATTTATTTTGACAAATCTTCACACGTTCACCAAAACCATTGACCTGAAGGGATTTCCCAAAGGACTTTATCGGGTTTGCATCTCAGGCGAAAAGACTTCATTAAGCAAAACACTCGTCATTCAGTAATTCCAACAAACTTTTTACCATGAAAAAACTAACTGCCCTAATCTCAATTGCTGCGTTTTGTGTCTCGCAAAATCTTTATGCCCAGCATCGCTGCGGCACTGATGAATGGTTGCAACAGCATCCAGCGGAAGCTGCTAAAATCCAAGCAGCCATGCAGCCTGTTTTTCAGGCAAATATGCAATCCGCTAAAAGACAAGCAACGGTAACTATTCCGATAGTCGTGCATGTAGTTTACAACACTCAGGCTCAAAATATTTCTGACGAGCAGGTGCGGTCACAAATTGATGCGCTGAATGAAGATTTTCGCAGGATGAATGCAGACACGTTCAGAACGCAGGAAGTATTCAAGCAGATAGCGGCCGATGCGCAGATCGAGATTCGGCTTGCACTCAGAGACCCCAATGGAAATCCGACTACCGGAATCACGCGAACCGCTACTTCCGTTACTTCATTTACAACTTCAGGCGATTACGTGAAATTCGATTCCACAGGTGGAAAAACCGCGTGGGACACGGATAAATATCTGAACATCTGGGTTTGCAACTTCACTGCAGGGGGTGTGTTCGGCTATGCCACCATGCCGGGAGTAACTGGCGGTACAGACGGGGTTGTAATTAAATACACTGCCTTTGGAAGAACCGGAAGTGTCCAGCATCCTTTTAACCTTGGCAGAACTGCTACGCACGAAATAGGCCACTGGCTTGGATTGTATCATCCATTTCTCGGGGGATGCTCGGGCATGAACGCTTCCAATTGCGCAACAGAAGGCGATTTCATTTGTGACACGCCACCGGTTGTTATGGAAAACTATTCCTGCAAAGCCAGTGTCAACACCTGCGAAGAAACACCTGTTGACAAGCCGGACCAGATTGAAAATTTTATGGACTACTCCGATGATCGCTGTATGAATATGTTCACGCAAGGGCAGGTGGCAGTAATGCAAACTGCATTGAATACGCTTCGCAACGGGATTCTTTCATCGCCAGCATTGCAACCTGCGGATATTGTTAATGCGGGAATTGATTTGGTCGAATCTCCTGCGTCAGGAATTTGCAGTGAAATGATCACACCCAAAATCAAATTAACCAATTACGGATTGAATACACTTAGCTCCGCAACAATAGAGTACAAAATCGGGAACGGAACGCCATCAACATATTATTGGATAGGTTCGCTTGGCTCACTTGAATCTCAAATTATTTCATTAGATGAAATTGAAGTTGGCACAGGCAGCCAGTCGTTCACTGCGTACATATCAGGTGCAAACAACACCACCGATGCATTCAGCGGAAATGACACTGTGGTAAAATCATTTACTGTAGCCTCAGCGGCAGTCGAAACTATACCCTATTCCGAAGATTTTAGCGGCAACTACTTTCCACCTATCGGCTGGGAAAACGAAAATCCTGACGTCAGCATCGGCTGGGCTATTGGAAATAATGCCGTGGGCAGCGATGGAGAAAACACCAAGGTCGCTTATGTAAATTTTTACCTCTACGATATCATTGGAGAACAAGACGCATTAATATCGCCAGTTTTGGATTTAAGCGGAAGCAGTCAGCCCGAGTTAAGCTTTGACCTCGCATGCGCGTCAATGACGGACCTATCAAAACTGCAGTATGGAAAATTTGAAGTGCAGGTTGCTACAGATTGCCAGGAATTTTTTCCTGTGATGAGCACTACCGGGAATGACCTTTTGACTGTTTCATCTCCGCAAAGCAACAATTGGGGCCCCAATAGCACCAGCGTATGGAAAAAGCAAACGGTTGATCTTTCTGCATTTGCAGGAAAGCAAATCAAAATCATGTTCCGCACGCAGAATGGATTATCCAATAATCTTTTTATAGACAATGTTAATGTGGCTGAGAAAACGACAACCGGAATTCAAGGATTTAATTCTGAGAACACATTGCGCGTTTATCCCAATCCAAGCCATGATGGGATTTTTTACCTGAGTGGCAACGCACACTTAGAAGATGCTATTATTGAAGTTTATAATAGCCTGGGAGCGATTGTTTACAAAGGGAAAGTTGCTGGTGAAAATTCATTTATAAACTTGAGTGATAAGGCATCAGGCTATTTTTCGGTTCATGTAATAACCACTGAACAGATTTTCACAGCTACTTTAGTAAAGAGCGAGTAACCGGCAGTGTTTAATTATTGGATCACTACATCGAACACCACCTCGGCATCAGTTTCTCCACCAGCATTGGTAATGTCGCCATTTTCAACGCCCGAAGCATGTTTATCAGGCTCATGGCGAAGCGTCACGGTTAATTGACCGTTGCTTGCAACACCTGCCTGGGCAGTTGATGATAATCCTACCGGATATCCATCATCATCCGTATCCGCATAAGAGAACGAAAGATTTAAGCCGGCTGCCGGCTGAAAGAAAAACTGATGATCTTCATCCTCCGCCCTAATCTCAGCATTGATACTATCTGCCGGGTTTACCGATTCGTTGAGTACTTCTACTGAAACGCTGTAGTTTGTGTTGGCCGTTAGCGTATCCGAAATAATAACCGGAGCATTTCCACCAATTCCATCAAGGTCACGGTATTGCAGTACTTTACTACCACCCCCCACAGTTGTGAACGTCAACTTTAACGTTGTGATAAGCTCTTCCTGGTTGACCGGCTCAGGGTCCTCACATCCTGTTATAAGCGTTCCCAGGCAAACAACTGCTGTCAAAGCAAAAATCAATTTTATCGTATTCATGGTTAAAATTCTTGAGTTAATAACGTTTTAAAATGAGTAGTGAACTCTTAAAATGAAATTTCTACCGATGTCATCGGCATAGTAACGAAACCTATTCATGTAATCGCGGTAAGATTTATTCAGCAAATTCTCCACCGCAATCTGCAGTCCAAGTTTCATTTCTTTTTTCAGCGGGATCTTTAACCCTGCCGAGAGGTTCAAGAGGTAGTAAGCATTTGGCGGTGAAGCAAAGTCTCCATCCTCCGGCACCTGCCTCTGCTTCATCACATTAACAACTCCGGCTGAAAAATCAACTTCTTCAAGCTTGCCCCATTTCTTTCGCTCGTAGGAAATAGAATTTTCAAAGCGGTCAGAAGGAATTCCAATTAGATAATCATCACTTAAAAAGTTTCTTGCCCTGATGAAAGAAATCTTTGATTGCAAAAAGAGATTCCTCACCGTTCTCACCTTAGCATAAAAGTCAAATCCTCCAAGCCCGGCATTAGTCTGCACATATTTGTAAACCGGAAATGCACCACGAATTGTAAGCAGCAATACTTTTTGCGGTTCGAGATAAATGTAGTCGGTGATGTAGTTGTAATATCCCAAAATCGTAATCTCCGCAAGGTTTTCCTTGCGATACTCAATACTGGCAACCCATTTAATTCCTTTCTCGGTATTCAGATTTTCATCTCCTATTTCAATTGAGGCAGCACCATGGTGAAGCCCACCGCTGAACAATTCATTCACGCTCGGTGGACGGTACGACAATCCAACGTTGCTTCGAAAAGAAAAATCTTTCAGAAAACGCACCAGCCCGCCAACCGTGGCTGAAAAATTGTGATAGCCAAAGAAACTTTCAACGAGCACATTATTTTCATCAAACCTTTTTACGTTCAGCAATTTGTAATCGTATCTTAATCCGGCTTCCACTTCTCCCCTTTCTTTCACAAATCTCTCAATTGCAAATGCGCCCGCACTTCCTGTTTGGTAATCCGGTATCAATGGAGTTATCCCCGTGCCGGGTACATTGTGATTACTTTGATACAATCCTGCCAACCCGATTATGGTATGAAAGCTCTTCGCACTTTTGTCGGCAACAACATCCAGAATATGAGTCTGAAGCTGAAGATCAATTGCCGGAATATCAGACCGCCCTCCGCGCCTGACGTCAAACTCTTTCCGCCTGTTGAATTGGTAACCGTATTGCGCTTCCAGCTTCCACTTTTTTGGAAGATTGAAAACTCCTTTGGCTTTCAGAAGATGATGATCTGCAAGCTGTTTCGGGTTACTAATATCGAATGTAAAGTCTTCAATGTACCAAGGCTCTGCACCGCTTATAGCATTTTGCAGATCGG
>CAYOYI010000235.1:0-6563 GCA_964408105.1 uncultured Chitinophagaceae bacterium
GCTATAGGTAGAGGCGAACATTACCTGCGGATTAAGGTCTGACATTTCACAGTCGCCACCGTCACCGCCATAAACCTCGTCCGCATTCATCACGGTGTTGCCGGTGAAGTTGATAAACTGTGTGCCGTTGTCTTGGGAGCCTGCCATAATATGCCCCACCCTGTTTGCAGCCATACTATAGAACTGAGTCACATTGTAACTTTTATTTCGCATTGAAAATTTTGGGAATTGCTGCGTGGCATCAAGTGACCTGAATACGCCACCATCACTGGTTACATAAACAATATCCGAATTTGATGGATGAAAGGTTACCGTGTGCATATCGGCATGCACGTAGTAAGGGTTTGAGAATGACTCTCCGGCAGCGGAAGCAATCTGATCCCAACCCGTGGCAGCAGACCAACTCCACAATTGAGTTTGACCACCAACAAGAAACTTGTCCTTATTCAACGGATCAACCCCGAGCGCAATATTCCATGTGCCCTGAAATCCAAGAACATCAAAAGTCTCCGAGCTGCCGCCAATTAAAGTGCTCCAGTTCAATCCGCCATTAACTGACCGATAAATACCTCTTAATGACGAGCCGGAAGTTGAATTATCAGCAATCACTGCATACACATAACCTGGATCCTGAGGAGATACTGCAAATTCGATTCGCCCGATGTTACTAGGAGGAAATCCTTCCAAACCGGTTCTATCCTGGAACTTAACTCCATCACCGGAAAAATAATACTTTCTGTTAATCTCAACATAAACTGCACCGATTGAACTCACGGCCACTTCCATAGATGCTCTGCCACCTGGAGGTGCGGAAGAAGGTGGATCAAACTCAGGATCAATCCATGAAAGCCCTCCATTGGTTGTGATTTTCAATCCCTTACCGGTTGCGGCATAGACCTTATCTGGATTGTATGGATCAATGGCAATTTCATTTACGAACGACCAAACATCATTATCCGAATTTGGAGCGGGCTCCGTGGATTGAATTAGGTCAAAAGTCAGTCCGCCATCGGTTGATTTGAATATTCCGCCACCTATGAAGCCTGGAGCACCATAGTTAGTAGGGATGCCGCTGGTATGCGGAGCAAAGTATTCCCCTGTTCCAACGTAAATATGTCCATTGGAAGCCTGCTTGATGCTGGAAATGCTCAGAGTGCCCATGGTTTCATTTGAGGGGTGAGGCGCCCAATTGAGTCCTCCATCATTGGAAACAAACAACCCACCGCTTACACTTCCGGTAAGGATATGCTGGGGGTTATTCCTGTCAATCATAAGGGCACGGGTCCTTCCTCCAACATTATCAGGCCCAAGTTCTTCCCATTGAAGACCCAGCGATTGCTTACGTGCACCAGAAGCGCTCAATGCCTTTGCCTGCTGCCGGGCGTTGTAAACATCTTCTAATTCAACTGTGCCGGTCACCTGATTATTTCTCATCATTCCTATATATTCCAATGCAGGTTTAATGAGCCGGCCGTCTTTAGTCCTCCTTTTAAAAGGTTCCTCCTCTTCACTCTGAAAATTTTTGGCGATACGATATGCAGGACTCTGCATAAGTCGCTCATGCTCAGTTTGTCCACGCTTTTCGGTTAAAATTTTTGATTGATAAACAACCGAACCGGCCATCACTGTAATCATGGCTGTCATTAAAAAAACGTACTTACTCATTTTATCTGTTTGTTTTTTGAATTTTCTTTGAAGCACTAAATTAAAACAATTGTGAAAATACCTTTCGTCAAAAAAAGGTCATTATTTAGGCTAAATAATCCTTAAACAGGGCAAAAAGTTTCACTGTTGCCAAATCACTCAATATGCCGCTCGGCATGATAAGATGATCTCACTAGCGGGCCGCTTTCCACGTATTTAAAACCTTTTGAAAGCCCGGCTTCTTTGTAAAACTGAAAGGTTTCCGGCCTTACGAATTCATGAACGGCAATATGTTCTTTTGTCGGCTGCAAATACTGCCCCACGGTAAACACATCACATCCTGCCGCAACAAGATCATCCATGACCTCAAGCATTTCATCGCTGGTCTCTCCTAGCCCAACCATTACACCAGACTTTGTCCTTATCCCTTTTTCCTTCAACCGGCTGATAACGGTTAAACTCTGCTCGTAATTTGCCTGCGGCCTTACCAGACGATACAATCTCTTCACTGTCTCCATATTATGCGACACCACTTCCGGAGCTTCTCTTGCAATATCATCAATGCTTTCCAGGTCCCCTTTGAAATCTGGAATTAAAGTTTCAATTGTGGTTTCCGGGGAGACTTCCCTGATTGCCCGGATGGTGGCTGCCCATACTTTAGAACCACCATTTTTCAAATCATCCCGATCAACCGATGTAATGACACAATGCTTCACGCCCATCAATTTCACCGCATGAGCAACTCTCAGCGGCTCATTCCAATCAATCCCGTCAGGCCTTCCCGTTTTCACTGCGCAAAATGAACATGACCGGGTGCAAATGTTCCCAAGAATCATGAAGGTTGCTGTTCCTGCACCCCAGCACTCGCCCATGTTAGGGCAGTTACCGCTCTCGCATATAGTGTGCAGTTTATGAACATCAACCAACCCTCTCACCTTTTTGTAATTCTCGCCAATCGGCAGTTTTACCTTCAGCCACGATGGCTTTGATGTTCGCTCTTTATTAATTACAGGAATGTCAATCACATTATTTTTTTTGTTTCACCTTGCCGAGATATCGCTTCCCGATCTGGAAACCTATGTAAGCAGCAATGTGAAAAAATCTGTTATCCTTGAGAACCATGAGCGGAATGTCTTTGTAATACAAATCAACCACGACCCCGACCTCAAGCGCTTTCACTACTTTCTCCTTGCTGGCCCAGTCAAAATTAAGCCCAAACTTTCCGTAAATTCCGGGGATGAATTCAATCTCAGTAATACCTTTTCCAAAATCAGATGCGCCAACGATTGAATCTACCTGCAGAAATTTTTCATGATTCTCCTGTGAATACCGCTGACTCACAATCACCGGTGCAAACTCGTTATTAATATCCTTATAGGCAAGTTCAAGATAATAAGGTTTTAACAACCCGAGGGTAAACCCTCCCATATAGGAGATGGCGAATCGAACTCCATTTCTTTCAGCCTTATCTGCAATATTCTTTCTGAAACCATAAGCCGTTCTCAGTGTGATAAAAAGGTTTTGTAATCCGTAGTAATAGCTTCTTTGTGAGCCGGAGTTTGAAAATTGATATTTCGGTTCTCTTTTTGTTTCCTTCCAATGCCGGATCTGCGAAAAACCAAACTGGATGATCCGTGTTTTGTAGATGTTCTTGATCTTGGCTTTTTCACCAAACACTTCCCAACCATTTGACAGCAATCGGAAACCAATACTCCATTCCTTGTTGTAAAGGAGCTTGTCTTCATCGGTACCGGGAACCAGCTTGCTGCGCTGAGCAAACGAAGCCACGGACACCAACACCAGCGTTACTATTGATAATGTTCTCAATGGAAAATAAAGCGTGCCGATTTTAGCAATATTTAAACAACGAAACCAAAAAACTTATTCTTATATCGTAGCCTACTATCCTTCCTTCCAGCTAAATTTAAATAAAAGCCCCCATACATGACCGCTTCAGTCACCTACCATTCAGGATTAAACACCACCTGTGTCCATTTTAAATCAGGACAAAACATCATCACCGATGCACCGCCCGACAATCACGGTAAGGGCGAAGCATTCTCTCCTACCGACCTTGCCGCCACTTCACTTGCATCATGTATGCTGACAACGATGGGCATTTACGCGAAAAAAAACTCCATCAATCTCAATGGCTCGCACGCAAGTGTCACCAAGATAATGGCAAGTGAACCCAGGCGTATATCAAAGATCATAATTGAAATAAATATGCCTGAATCCATCCAAGTTGGAGAAAGAAAAAAACTGGAGGATATCGCTATCAACTGCCCTGTGGCGAAAAGCCTGCATCCGGATATTGAACAGGACATTCATTTTGATTACAAACCAATCCTCGTTGCAAATTAAACCAGGCCATTTATCATTAGTGTCCACAATCTTGGAAAGAAACCAAGACTCGTTTCTTTAGGGTAAGCATTTAGGAATATTATGAAATAATTTTACGCCACATGCTGGTGAGAAATCCGTTTATAGTAGCATCAATATTTTTAACTCAAGTTGCAGTTGCACAGTTTGCGGGGGTTGAGCGCGTGGAAAGTATTATGAGCGAAGCGGTGAAAGTGGCTGGTCCTGCGGAACTGATGCTTACCAAAAATGGCGAAATATTTTATAATGGCAACTTCGGAGAACCTGATTCAAATGCAGGAAAAATTAGAATTTCCTCCTCATCAAAATGGCTGGCTTCAGCCACAATACTTACCCTTGTTGATGACGGATTGATCACACTTGATGATGAAGTTGGAAGTTTTATCAGGCAATTCAGGAATGAAAAAAGTGTCATTACACTCCGGCAATTGCTTTCCCATACCAGTGGGCTGCCTGCTAATTCAGTATTCATAATGGATTCAACCATCACTCTTGCGCGCTCTGTAAACAAGACCATACGTAGCGCCAGTCTCATCGCTCCCCCGGGTACGCAATTTATTTACGGCAATATCTCTTTCCAGGTGGCAGGTCGTCTTGCAGAAGTGGTAAGCGGGAAAGACTGGGAGACCTTGTTCAAAGAGAAGATCGCCAATCCTTGTGAAATGAATAGTACCGATTTTGGCAGCGGTCGTCATGAAAATATTGCCGAAGGCGCCTACTCCACCGCTACTGACTTTGCGAATTTCCTAACTATGATTTTGAACAAAGGAACCTTTAACGGCAAACGCGTTCTCTCGGAAAAAATGGTAGATGAAATGCTTACTGATCAGATCAGCGAGCTTGATGTTGGATACACGCCTTATCATTTTAAATCCGTGAAGCTTTCTGACTATTATGGCCTTGGCGTGTGGATCAATCGCATCAGTATTGGCGATAGCACAGCTACGGAGGTGAGCAGCAGGGGGGCAAACGGATTCACGCCATGGATAAATCTTTGCAAACAATTTGGCGGTGTGTTCTCATTCGATTCTGATCTCAGCCTGGTTGATCCGGTCATTCAGGAAGCTAAACCGATTATTGATGCTTCGTTTGGCGATGATTGTGCCGATATGCAGCCCGCAGCTCGACCTTTTTCTAAAATCGAAGACCTGATGGATGCGCCTCATATAGTGAATGTACTGGTAAGGCTCGAAGAAGAAGCTATGGTGAGCCTGAAATTGTTTGATCTTCTCGGTAATGAATTACAGGTATTAATAAATGGCAAAACCAAAGCGGGTTCATATCTGGTTCCTATCAACACAACTTTCCTTACACCTGGAGTTTATTTCTACCGCTTAGTAATTAATGATGAGGTGGAAACAAAAAAGATAAGAGTTAGAAAGTAAGATCGTGCCATAACATTGGTATCATGGCACGATCATAAACTTCAGAAATTCGCTTTCACAGCTAGAATAAAATTCCTTCCACCGGCCACCACCCCCGACCGATAAGGCCGATAGCGCTGGTCAGTGATATTTTCCACTCCTGCAGTTACAGAAAAGTTTTCGGTGATCTGGTACATGGCTTTTAAATTCAGAGTGTACCATGCCGGACAATACAAATTCTCATCATCATCAGTAAGAAATGGAGCCTCCCCATCATTGGGAATGTCTTCCGTTTTCATCTTTGCGTTGTACACAACATTGAAATCAAGCCGCAGTTTATTCCTGGTGTAGGTAACGCTGCCTGAACCAAACAAAGGCGCAACGTGCGGCAAAGGAGTTTCCGTGCCATCCGAAAGTTGCTGCCGACCTTGCTGGTAATTGACCTTTGATGCAAATCCAAAGCCCGCAGGAAGCTTTGCTTCTATTCCTCCTTGCACGCCATAAACGTAAGCCTGATCCGCATTTTGAAGCGCCTGAACCTGACTCAGCTGGCCATCATAAACTATACTATCCATTCCGTTCAATTGATAATTACCTTTCACCATCACATTCTGTAAAATGGTGTAGTAGCCGGTAGCATCAATTTTCAAAAAATCACCAAACAACTTCGTGATGCCTGCCTCGAAATTGAAAGCATATTCTGACTTCAGATCAGGGTTAGGAATCACAACTGCACCTGGCGAAGAATCGAACACTTTTCCCACATCGTCAACATTTGGCGAACGGAAACCTGTGGAGAAGTTTGCGCTTAAAGCCCATTTATCATTCGGGCTGTACGCTAAGCCCAGACTTCCAGTGGCAGCACCATCATTCAATTCAGCAGTGCTAAAAGGAAATGGGTAAAAGGATGTATCAAAATCAGCTGTCAGCATGTAATGGTTGTAGCGCACACCGGCTTGCAACATCACCTTTTGAACGATGCGCCAATGCCAGGCAGCATAGGCTGCATAAGAACTCCAGGTTGATTGAGGATAGCGGGACGGTCCGTTGGCTACCGAATCAATTGTAATATCCGTGTCCGTGCCCGTTGAAGTCACATCATTTATCACAACTTCCACTCCATAAAACAATTGGTGCTTTCTGCGAATTGATTTATTAAAATCAAAATTTGCT
>CAYOYI010000236.1:0-2224 GCA_964408105.1 uncultured Chitinophagaceae bacterium
GAAGTTCTACGCTTCGGGTAAGTTTTTCAATAATTACGGGATCAAGGTTAGCTTTCTCAACCAGTTGCTCCAGCCTTTCAATAGGCGTTTCTTCATCCTTTACCAATTGAGGGAAAAGCTTTTCCCATTTGTAGTCTTTCTCCACTTTTTTAAGTTCAAAGGCCGAAACGAAAAATACCAACGCCTCGGTGGCCAGTCCTATGAACAGGAACTCATTGGCATAGCGCCAGTGCAAAAATTTGGCAAGCAGCCCGAATATAACCACCGCTGCTCCAATTCCATAAACCAAGTTCAGCGGATCTAATTTATATCCTGACGATTTTTTCTTCTGGGGTTTTACAGCCATGAATAAGGTTTACTTAATGACACACTTCACCGAATAAATTTCCAACTTTTGCGAAGATAGAAAAAATGGGAAAAGCAACAGCTTTTTACTTCAATCCCTGAAAGTTAGGCATTCCCTTTTGGAGCATGCAGTTTAAGCTCACTGCTATTGAGCATGATCATGCGACTTTTAACCTGTTGACCTTTTCCCTGCTCATTTTTTCCTGACAGAATTCCGCTGTCACAACGAAACTTCTCACATCTTTTTGGGAAGGCAACTCAAACATCGCATCTGTCATAATGCTTTCACAAATAGAGCGCAAGCCACGTGCTCCAAGCTTAAATTCAAAAGCCATATCCACAATATAGTCCAACGCCTCATCTTCGAAAGAAAGTTCGATTCCTTCCAGCTGCATCAGCTTTTGGTACTGCTTCACCAGTGCGTTCTTTGGTTCTGTAAGAATTGCCCTCAAAGCCGGTTTATCAAGTGGATTCAAATAGGCAAGCACAGGAAGCCTTCCGATCAATTCAGGGATTAAGCCGTAAGATTTCAAATCTTTCGGACTGATATATTGCAACAGGTTATCGTGCTGAACTCTTTCCTTGCTTTCAGTCTTAAAACCAATTGCCCGCGTTTGCAGGCGGTGCTGAATTACTCTGTCAATTCCATCAAAAGCTCCTCCGCAGATGAATAAAATATTGCGGGTATTCACTTTTATCATTTTTTGCTCAGGATGCTTCCTTCCTCCCTGGGGCGGAACAAATACTTCAGAACCTTCAAGCAATTTTAATAATGCCTGCTGCACACCTTCGCCCGACACATCTCTGGTTATAGATGGGTTATCACCTTTCCGGGAAACTTTATCAATTTCATCTATGTAAACTATACCTTTCTCTGCGAGCTTTGCATCATAGTTGCATATCTGCAGCAATCTGGTAAGAATACTTTCAACGTCTTCACCAACGTAACCAGCCTCGGTAAAAACAGTAGCATCAACAATAGCAAAGGGCACATTCAAAAAGCGTGCAATTGTTCTGGCAAGCAAGGTTTTACCGGTACCTGTCTCTCCTACCATTACAATGTTTGACTTTTCAATTTCTACGTCATCCTCTGCTCGCTGATTCAAGCGTTTGTAATGATTATAAACTGCAACTGATAATACCTTCTTTGCTTCATCCTGCCCAATTACATAATCATTCAAAAACTTAAATATCTCCTTGGGCTTTATCGTTTTAGGAAGATTGAAAAAGAATTTTTTATTCTGCTGATACAATTCCTCGTCCATTATCTGCTGGGCCTGCGCAATACAGTTTTCGCAGATGTGCCCTTCGATTCCGGCAATGAGGATATTGGTCTCCTCTTTGCTCCTGCCGCAAAACGAACATTTGTATCCTTTCTCTTTGCTCATCAGGATTTTTTTGAGTTGGGTAAAGTTACCGAAAGTTGTTTATCAACTCAAGTAATATTGGGCTGTTTAGCAAAAATTTAAGCAGCTTTTGGCCTGTTTCTCAATCTTCCCCAAATCCCAAACAAACCTGCTGCCCCTCCGGCAGCAATCACGGCTGTTATTGCGCCAAGACCAACATTACCATATATCCAGAATCCGGTTGAGAACAAAGCGCAGTAAACCGTGAGACACCCAACGAACATTCCAAGAATCTCCAATGGTAATTGTCCTTTGTTCTCAGAAATTTCAGTTTCACCTAATGTTTTAAAAATAGGCTGCCAACCAATACTTGCCGGACGGACAAGCTTGTAGAATTTTTGAAGGGTGCTCATGCTTTCCGGTTGGGTAATAAAAGTGACAATCAACCAACCAATAGTTGTGATGCAAACGCCAACAACCAATAGCCAATGACATACCAATGGAGCTAAGCCGGATTGCGGAAGAATAAAAGC
>CAYOYI010000236.1:2234-6552 GCA_964408105.1 uncultured Chitinophagaceae bacterium
CGCCACAACAAAGGAGATGACCATGCCGCTGATCTCGGTCCATGCGTTGATGCGCCACCAGAACCAGCGCAGGATGAAGATGAGTCCGGTACCTGCTCCGATTTGCAACATGATATTGAAAGCTTGTAATGCATTTTGCAGCAACAGAGCGAATATTCCGGCAAAAACCATGAGCACCACAGTTGTTACTCTTCCTACATTCACCAACTCCTGTTCAGATGCTTCCGGCTTTATGAACCGCTTGTAAAAATCATTCACTACGTACGATGAGCCCCAATTCAAGTGGGTAGAGATGGTTGACATGTACGCTGCAATCAGCGATGCAATCACCAATCCCAGCACACCGGCAGGTAGAAAAGTGAGCATAGCAGGATATGCCAGGTCATCATTGATAATGTTCGATGCGATATGCGGGAAAGCCTGCTGTATGGAATCAAGTGTGGGGAACACCACTACCGAACAAAGCGCAACAATGATCCACGGCCAGGGACGTAAAGCATAGTGCGCAATATGGAATAGCAACGTAGCGCCCATCGCGTGGTTTTCAGTTTTTGCCGAAAGCATACGCTGTGCAATGTAACCACCTCCTCCCGGCTCGGCCCCCGGATACCATACGCTCCACCATTGCACGGCAAGCGGAATGATGAGCAGCGGAATCAACGTTTCCGCATTATTAAAGTCAGGAAGCAGATGAAGTAATCCGCTAACCTCGGCATGGCTGAAAAGATTGCTCAAACCGTTTATCTCCGGAAGGCCAACCGCAACTTTTGCAGCCCATATTGAGCCAACCATTGCAACCATGAATTGAAAAAAATCTGTGATGAGAACACCCGTTAGCCCGCCAAGTGAGCTATAGATTACGGTTACGATGCCTGCAATGAGAATGGTCTGCAACGGAGAGAGCCCGAGCATCACACCGCCAATCTTGATAGCCGCAAGCGACACCGAAGCCATGATCATAACATTAAAGAATACACCAAGATAAAGTGCGCGAAAACCGCGAAGGAACGCAGCGCTCTTACCTCCATATCTTATCTCGTAAAATTCAATATCGGTTAACACACCCGACCTTCGCCACAGTCGAGCATAGACAAACACGGTTAACATGCCAGTTAGAAGAAACGCCCACCATACCCAATTCCCAGCTACTCCATTTTTTCTGACAATGTCCGTGACAAGATTTGGAGTATCCGCAGAAAATGTTGTCGCCACCATTGAAACACCCAGCAACCACCACGGCATGTTCCTTCCAGCCAGAAAAAAGTTGCTCGAGCTTTGGCTTGCTTTTTTGATGGTCAGCAAGCCGATCGCGAGTGATAGTGCAAAGAACGCAATGATGATACCCCAGTCCAGTGAAGAAAGTTGCATGCAGGAGATTTTGAAAACCTAAATATCCAAATTCTGGATAAATTCATGCCCGCAGTTATGAAACCCACATTGTTGATACTTGCAGCCGGCATCGGCAGCCGTTATGGCGGATTAAAGCAATTAGATTCTCTGGGGCCTAATGGCGAAACCATTATGGACTACTCTATCAACGATGCAATAGATG
Organism: uncultured Chitinophagaceae bacterium; assembly: GCA_964408105.1. Taxonomy (GTDB): domain Bacteria; phylum Bacteroidota; class Bacteroidia; order Chitinophagales; family CAIOSU01; genus BPHB01. The sequence goes on from CAYOYI010000236.1 coordinate 3,787, forward strand.
CCGGTTTTGGGAAAGTTGTTGTGGTTATCCGAAAGGAATTCAAAAAAGATTTTGAGGAGAAGATTGTCTCACGTTGGAAGGGCAAAGTGAAGATTGAATTCGCTTACCAGGAAGTAAATCCAAAATTTGACGGAGCAAATGTTGTCAAAAGAGAAAAACCCTGGGGACCCATTCACGCAGTTCTTTCCGTGAAGGAAAATATAAACGAGCCCTTTGCCGTGATTAACGCTGATGATTTTTACGGTGTGAATTCATTTAAAGAAACCGCAGACTTTCTTCTCCAGGGTTGTTCGGCTGATCATTACGCATTGGTTGGTTATATATTAAGTCACACGTTATCAGAACATGGATCTGTTTCCCGCGGAGTTTGTGAAACTTCCGGTGATAACATACTTACCGGCATCAGGGAATTCAAAGAAGTCAAAAAAAAGGACACGAAAATAACCGGACTTCACAATGGTAAAATCAAAACCCTCGACCCAAACTCCTTCGTCTCCATGAACTTCTGGGGATTCCATCCTTTTTTCTTCGCTCATGCACAAAAAATCTTTATGGAATTTGTTGAGAAAAGCGCAAACAACCCTAAAGCTGAGATGACACTTCCCGATGTGATAGGGCCTTTAATTAAAACGGGGAAGATCAAAGTTTCTGTTCTCCCATGCTCGGAAAACTGGTTTGGTGTTACCTACCTTGAAGACCGCGAAAGCGTCATCGAAAAATTGAAGCATCTGGATAAAACCTGATTTCCGTATTTTGTCTCCCGATGTCCACTTACCGCCTCCAGCACCTCACCGGTACCAGACTCAAAACTTTTTTAGCGGTTGCCAACCGCATCATACCTATTGATGACGATTCTCCTGGTGGCGGCACCATGCTTACGGCTGGAGTTGTGGACTGGGCTTTAGACAAAATGCCGGAGAAGCTAAGCGGAAAATTCATGCTCTTTATAACAGTGGTGGGAATATTCGGATACTTCTTTGGAGGCAGGTCTTTTTCAAAATGCAGTCCTGAAACGCAAGACCGCATCCTGAAATGGCTCGAGAACAATCCACTTAGTCTCTTCCGAATGGGATTCTTTGGAGTGAGGACCTATGTCTGCATGGGATACTACTCCCGTGAAGACATTTGGAAAACATTTGATTACGATGGGCCGGTGGTCAAAGAGCGCACTTACATTGATTCAGCAATCAGGGAAATGTGTGAGGCAAAAGTGGAGGTGGTGGAATGACTCATGAATACGACATTATAATAGTCGGCTCAGGCGCAGGTGGCGGCACCGTTGCCCAGCGCCTTATCCCGCTCGCGCAGGCTGGCGCGCGCATCGCCATCCTCGAGTCAGGCCCGCACTTCGACAAGAGCTACTTCACCCAGCGCGAGATCGAGATGCTCGACATCTTCAAAGACCGTGGCGCATGGCCGACAACTGATGGCGCAATCACGGTCAGCACCGGCAATGCCGTGGGTGGCAGCACGCTCATGTACACGGGGGTCACGTTCCGTTTGCCTGATGATGTCTGTAACGACTGGGGCGTTGACGGCATCACCCCGCAAGACCTCCGTCCCCGCTTCGACAAGCTGCTCGATGAAGTGCATGCCATCGAGCCTGACGAGTCCGTTTTCGAAAACGACAACAACCGTCTCTTTCGCGAAGGATGCGAGCAGCTTGGCTGGCCCGTTGACAAGCTCCTCATCAACATCAAAGATTGCGAGCAGATGGGCTTCTGCAACCTCGGCTGCGCGAAGGGGCACAAACAGGGAACCACCGTTGTGCAACTGCCGCAGGCGCAGAAAAACGGTATCGAGATCATCCCCAACTGCTATGTAGAGAAAGTCGCTAAAGGAAAAGTCTTCGCAACGATAAAACCCGCACCCAAGGGCACCGTCCCCGGCAAGCTCAACGCAGGCCGCTACGAATTCACTGCCAAAAAAATTATCCTCGCTGGAGGCACAGCAGGCACACCCGCCATCCTGCTGCGCTCCGGATTTCAGAAAGAGCTGCCCGCCATCGGCCGATACATCACGCTGCATCCCGCGCTGGTCGTGTGCGGCATATATCCCACGCCTATCAAAAACTACAAGGGCTTTCCGAAAATCTACTTCACGCAGGCCTTCTCCAAGTCGCATCACCACTACCTTGAGACCGCCTTTTACTACCCGTTCATCCAGACCAAGCATACGGGGCTGTGGGGGCACGACCTCAAATACGTCATGAAGCGCTACAACAACATGATGGATATCCTCATCCTCGCGCATGACGAGGCCCTCCCCGAAAACCGCATCGCGCTCGACAAACAGGGCGAGCCGCAGCTCCGCTATAAGCTCACGCAGCAAAACATCGAGTCGCTCGTCCATGCGCAGGCGCAGTGCGCGCGCATCTTCTTTGCCGCGGGATGCGATGAGGCTGTTGTGCCCTCCGCCAAGCGTCCGCTCTTCAAAAAGGCCGATGTACCCGACAGCCAGCTCGAAGAATTCATCTCCGCGAAATACTTCGTGCCCAACAAGACCCCCGTTGCCTCCGCTCACCTGCAGGGCGGCTGCCGCATGGGCAGCGACCGCCACACCTCCGTCACCGATGCGTGGGGGCGTGTCCACGGCCACGACTGGCTCTCTGTCGCTGATGCCAGCCTCTTCCCCAAAAGCTCCCACGTCAATCCCTACCTCACCATCATGGCCCTTGCCGACCGCGTTGCCGAGCGCGTGCGGGCTGAGATGTGTCCCTTCCTGAAATAGCTTGACACATTTTGAGGGTAAAAAAACTCAAAATGG
>CAYOYI010000237.1:0-6543 GCA_964408105.1 uncultured Chitinophagaceae bacterium
AGATATCTTAAGAAGATAAAGTCCCCGGCACAATTATTAGGTTGTGCCGGGGATGCTTCTTAAAACTTTTATCGAAAAGTTGATTTTTAGAGGAGATAGACGTAAATTGTGTATCTTAGTTTATCATTAAAGCATGGGCGTATGGCAAAATTCTACTCACTTTCTTTTGTTCTCACCTTCATAATAGTTATCACGGCAAATGCTCAGAATGTGGGCATAGGCACTTCCAATCCCCAGGAAAAACTTCATGTAGAAGGAGGGATAAAGATTGGTTTCACCACCGGAACATTAGCCGGAAGTATAAGGTTTAACCCGGCAACTCAAAGCTTTGAAGGACGTGATAGTACTAATTGGGCTCCGTTAGGCGGGGGTGGGGGTCAGGATAATGACTGGACCGTGGACGGTTTAAATATGTATCCTGATTCCAGCGTTACTGGAAATGTTGGAATTGGTACCGTGGTGCCGTTGACAAAATTGCATGTTGTTGCCACTGGAACTGCCGTCCGGGCGCAAGGTGGTAATTCTACCGTTCCTGCAATTGATGCAATTAGTTTAACCGGAAATGCCTTGAAGGCGGTTACCTCAGCTGATTCAATTGCGGCTATTTATACATACAGTGAAAAAGGTACGGCATTAAGGGCATATTCATCTTCAGGAGCATTACCCGCCATATGGTCAGTAAGCGATAGCAGTACTGCGGTGGCAGCAAAAACTAACTCAGGAACCTTCTCTGCATTAGAAGTAACCAATATGGATTCAGCAGGATATGCTATGAAGGTTGTAAATAATGAAGCCATTGACCAGGAGGGCGGTAATGCTGCTTGGTTTATAGGAGATTTGTCTCTGGATGGGGCTTTGAGAAATACTGACTCAACATTGTATGGAGGTTCTGTTGCAGTGAATGATGGCATGACGGTTGGGAACATCGCAGGGTCTTCATGTATTCCAAATATCCAAATTTCCGAGTCCTACGATTCTACTTTCAATTACGCGTTGATATTTGGTTCCGGGGGAGCTACTTGGAATCATTATCCTCCGATGAATACCGGTGGAGATTCAGCTTGCCGCAGTATTACTAATTTTCATTTTGAGGTTACAATAGCTGATCAAGAGGGATTTGAACTTGACTTCACTGCAAGAGTGCGTGGTGAATTTATAGGTAGTATGTATCAGCCAAACGCCAATCTTAATCTGGTTACGCCATTCCCATCATATTATCCAACTGGTGCCTTAGATACTTTTTATTACAATTCCGGAAACGATTTTTATATCTCTAGGTGGGCATGGGATCAGCATTACTGGGATGGTCAGGATCCAAGTGGTACCAACTGGTATGTTAAGTTGGAAGAGCACGCGGGTGATGGCGAGTATCTATTGGGATATACCGGGAGAGTTGATTATAAATGGGCAGACAGTACTGAATCGCCTACTTACGCTGCATTCGGAGAGATCAGGGCATCCGGGCCAATATACGCCAACTCGAATCAACTGCTTGGTGACCTTGCTGAGTTTTTTACGGTTTCGTCTAAAATCAGGAAACCGGAACCTGGCGATCTGGTCGCAATTTCAAAAGATGACCCGCAAACTTTTGAACTGACAACATCTGCTTATCAGTCCCTGCTGGTAGGTGCAATTTCTGAGAATCCTTCTGTATTCCTCAATACTCCCGAAGCAGGAGATCCGGTTGCGTTAACCGGGAGGGTTAAGGTTAAGGTGAACATGGAAGGGGGAAAGATCGTACCCGGTGATCCGATCACTTCCTCAAGTAGCCAAGGTATCGGAATGAAAGCCAATAGCGATGGAATGGTGCTGGGATATGCTCTGGAAGCATTTGATGGCGCCCGCACTGAGGACGGTAAAATCTGGATAATCCTTGCCAGGGGTCATATGGAGAAGGTTAATCCGGCTAACGTAAAGCAAATTGAAAGTTCCGAAGTGCGCGGAATGCAAATAGCAGGTTCAGTGAAAGTATTAACGGAGGAAAACAGCGTCTTTGTGCCCTGGGATATTGAGATGAAAGATCGAATTCCGGCTGATGTTGAGTTTAATGATTTATTCGTTGAATTAACCCCTTATGGTGGTAATGCGCAAATGTTTGTTAAGGAAGTGAATGCTGATGGAATCATAATCGAGATTGCTGAAAAGACAAATAGTTTCAAGGGATTTTATTACTCAACTGAGATTATGACCGCAATTCCTGAAGCCACGGACAATGCGAAGCCGGTTGTAAAGGAATTTTCAAGTCAGCAGGAAAGACTTTCTTATGCCAAAGAGTTGTACAAAAGCCGGTCAGAAGTACTTTCTGCTATGCAGAAAAGAAGCGGAAAAAGCCTTAAAGCTATTGAGTCAATGAACTATCGTCAGGGTAAATTGTACAAGGCAAATATCTTGGAAGTTTGGAAGTCAAAAACACCTGAATTATATACCGAGTGGGTTGATCTGGGAAAGGAACTGTCCTCGGTAATTGGAAATGATCAGACTTTCCTTCGTGAACTGAGAGGTAATTAGGAGATAGTTAATAAATCCGATTTAATTAAAACCCTTCTCATAGTTTTGAGAAGGGTTTTTTTATTTAGCCTTCGCGATGCAGGTCCGCATAACAATCGTACTGTTTTGTCTGTCGGTATTTTACGAAACCGATTTGATGGCACAGATTGTAATCAATGAAATTGTCGCTAATAATGTAAATATACTTTTGGACGATTCCTCGGAATTTGATGACTTTGTTGAAGTCTTTAATGCCGGGAAATCAGCGGTGGATTTGGCCGGAATGTATTTCGCTAATGATTTGGCTGGCAAGAAATGGAAAGTTCCTCATACCGAACTTGGGATAACATGGCTGGCATCGGGTGCTTACTTCATTTTTTGGTTTGACGATGATGAGAACCAAGGCCCCTTTCATGTCGGATTAAATCTTAGTTCCAAGGGCGAATCTCTTTATTTACTTGATCAGGATGGTAAGACCGTAATTGACAGTGTAAGGTTTCCGGAGCAGTACCCTGATGTTTCGTATTGCCGTATAGGAAATGCCGAATGGAGTTACTGCCTCACACCAACACCTGCGGCTGAAAATACGGAACAAAGGGCGATTACTTCAAGATGTCCTAAGCCTGAAATAAAAACTAAGGGTGGCTTTTACCGGCAAAAAGCAATCGTGGAAATAGCTGCTCCCGAGGGATTTGAGGTCTATGTAACACTGGATGGACAAGAACCGGAATCCGGTAAATCCGATTTATATAAAGGCCCGTTTACCATTGAAAGAACTACAGTGGTAAGAGCCAGATGCTGTAAAGATGGCCTGGTACCGAGTGAAACTGCTACCGAGAATTTCTTTTTCAGCGAAGAAATAACCCTCCCCGCTGTAGCCCTAACCGTTGATCCGAATGACCTTTATGATCCAAAGAGCGGTCTATATGTAAATCCCTTTCGTGACTTTGAAAAACCGGTGAATTTTGAATACTTCGATGAAGATGGCAAGAGTGTTATAAATACTCTATTGGCTATAAAGCCGTTTGGTTTTACCAGCCGTCATTCATCAAAGCTCTCATTTACATTAAATGCCAAGCAAAAGTTTGGGCCGGCAAGAATAAATTATTCCTTCTTTGCGGAAAAGCCGCACTTACAAAGTGTTGATGGGCTTATGCTGCGTGCAGATGTTACATCGGGAAGGGGAGGCGGTGATCGTGAAACGGCAGGCGACCGTGTAAAAAATGAGCTAATGCATAAAATAGTCAAAGCATCAGGAGGCAACGTTGATGTTCAGGCGTATCAGCCCGTTGTGCTTTATCTCAATGGAGCCTACTGGGGTCTGTATAACCTGATGGAACAAAAAGGAAAGGACTTTATTTGGAATAATTATGGATTGAAAGAAATAGATATGCTCAACCGGGACGAACTTGAAGTAGTGGCCGGAGATTCATTGCATTATGAGGCGATGCTTGACTACATTAACAGAAGTGACGTCTATCAGGATACTACAGTTGAGACAGTTTTTACGATGATTGATAAACAAAGCCTGGTTGACTACTGGACTTTTGAAATCTATTCAGCAACGCATGATTATCATGTAAACATTCGTTTTTGGCGGCCAAAAACATCTGACGGGAAGTGGAGAATGCTTGCTTATGACGAAGATTCATGGGGAAAATTTGATGAACCCACATTGTATAACCTGACAACTGAATATTCACCTCATACCATTTTTTTCTGGAATGATATGTTGGAAAATGATGGGTTCCGAAATTACTTTATCAATCGTTTCGCGGACCTGCTTAATTCCGTCCTGCTTCCACAAAATATACGGATGTGGATTGACGAAATTCAGGAAGTGATCAAGTATGAAAAGAAAAGAGATTACGATCGTTGGAAGTTCCTTGTAAATTTTGTTGAACCTGAATCACAGGTTATGACGCTTAAAGAATTTGCCGAAAAAAGACCTGAAATTATTAGAGATGACATTGTGGAGCGTTTTGAGCTGAAAGGGCAATCAGTTGTGACCCTGGAAGTCAATGGCCCCGGAAAGGTTCAGGTCAATACCATCATTCCTGATAAATATCCCTGGACGGGTGTTTACTTTCAAGATGTTCCTGTTACATTACGAGCAGTACCAAATTCTGGCAGGCATTTTAAAGGATGGTCGGATCCTAATTTTCAGGGGGATGATTCTATTCTGATTACTCCACCGGCAGAAGGATTCCGGATAACGGCTATATTCGAGTAACGATTAGTGAATTATTGAAATCCTTTTTGTCGCAATCACTTTTCCGCTTTTTTCTTCGCCAAGAATTAAGAGGTAGCTCCCTGAAGGCAGATCGCTAACAGAAATGGTTCTTGATTCGGTTGTCGCAGCCAATAATTGGCGATTCATCAGTTTCCCGCATAGATCATAAATTGTGACCTCTTGGGCAAAGTTGCGGTTACATATAATCGTTAACGAAGCATTTGCGGGATTAGGATAGACTCTTATTGCCTCACCGCCCCCAAATTCAGAAATGGCATTGACCACACCGATGGTGAACACACCTGCTGCCGTACATCCAAAAAAATCTTCAATGGTCACACTATAGTTTCCTGCTGCAAGACCTGTCCGGGTATCAACACTGTCACCATTATTCCAGTGATAGTAATAGGGCGATGTTCCTCCGGAGGGCAGCAATTCAATAGACCCATCTGCCTGTCCAACAGCGGAAATGTTGGTGATCACAGCATCCACTTCAACCGGATCATCCTGATTCTCAACTGAACCAATATCAATCCCGCTTCCATGAATTCTGGGCATCCCTCGCTGATCTAATGCAGGGGCATCAGTCGGATCACCTGCATTCAAAGCAGGACTTCCACATAATGGCAAATGTGTGGCTGTTGTCCCTCCATTGATTTGAAGCATTCCCAAAACAGGATCTTTTGGATTTGCGTTTGTCCCAAATATGTCACCAGAAGCCGGTGTAATATCTGATGCTCCCAATGGAGAAATATCTTCAACCAGATTATGGCCAAGGGTGGAAATAATTCCACCCGCTTTGAAGATATGGTCACCCTGGCCTCCCGCTTCGTTGTTGCCAATAATGGTATTTGAGAAAATCAGGGAATCAGAGGTTGAAATGCCACCGCCATTTCCATCCGCATAATTTTCAGCAATTGTGGATCGGGTTAATGTAATTTTTTTCGTGTTATAAATACCACCGCCATTCATGTCTGAAACGTTGTTGCTAACGGTGCTGCTGCTGAATAATGCGCTTCCGTTGTTCCCAAGTCCACCACCGTTTAAGAGAGCGTAATTGTTTTCAAGCGTTGAGCTTTGAATACTGATAGTACCTTGATTACTGATACCGCCTCCCGATCCTTCGCTATCGTTATAACGTATCGAACTTCTGACAATGGAGAGCACGTTGGATGTGTAGATTCCTCCACCAGCAGATGATGCGCTGCTGGTAAAGTTGTCTTCTATCACGCAGCCGGTCACTTTGCTATTGGCTGAATTCCAAAGGCCACCGCCATTCCCTGTGGTTGCTTCGTTATCGGAAACTGTGCTGTTGTTAAGGATAAGAGGTGCTCCCAGGATACTGTATATACCCCCTCCTGAAATGGCCGAATTCCCTGTAACCGAACAACTGTCAAGGACACAACCTGCTTTGCAGGAAACCCCCCCTCCATTCAAGGCTGCGGCATTGTTGTCTATAATGCAATTTGCTGCCATCAGTGATCCTCCTGAGGAATAAATGCCTCCGCCTTGTCCGGGGGAAGCAGTGTTGTCGCTGATATGGCAGCCGGTCAAAGCTACTATTGAATTGTTGTAAATACCTCCGCCCGAGTAAGCGCTATTGTCAGCAATGGTGCAAAACCTGATTGACAGGTTCCCGTTGTTCTTTATTGCACCTCCGCTATCTGCGGTCATTCCCTCAGTCAGGGTTAAGTTTTCAATTGTAACGCTGTCTCCTGCCGTAATGGAGAATATCCTGGAGTTATAGTTCCCGCTGATGGTGGTAAAATTCACTCCAAGACCATCAATAACGGACTCCTCGGGTTTGCGTATGCTTCGGCCGG
>CAYOYI010000238.1:0-6511 GCA_964408105.1 uncultured Chitinophagaceae bacterium
TACAATATTTGCGATGAGGTAAGCCTTGTTGAGACGTTTATCTTGAATGAAAAGTATCGAAGCGAATGTGACAACCAGCAGAGATAACTTATAGTTGGGGTCAAAATCATTAACGAAAAGCAGATAATAAAGATGTGCGTTGTAAACGTACAGATTCCCAAATAGAATTTTAACAAAATGTCTTCTTGCAGGTTCGTGGTAAGCGGTGATTACCAGAGAAAATACGCTCAGGGTAAGTATAACCAGACGAAGCCATAAGGGATCATTGTATTGCATGCCGCCTGTATGAAGCAGGATTCCGAATGCGGCATAGACAAGCGAACCCAGTCCGAAGATGAGTTTCAGGTTGTTTTCCCTGACCTCTTTAATATTGATTTCTCTTAAAAAGTTGAGCACACCGATCTGAAAATGTAACTCAATCTTTTACGGGAAATAAGAAGGAAAGTTTGAATTAACTAAGTAAGATAACGTAACCGGGGAATTAGCGAATTAAAGTCACGCTGCCTTTGGTGTAAGGGTGTGATGGCGGAAGTTTTGTCTTATCACAAAATTCTACCTCGACATAATAAACAAGCACATCCGGGTCAAGCAGTTTGCCATGGTACGTGCCATCCCAATATATGGTTGGATCGCGGGTTTCAAAAACTATTTCTCCCCAGCGGTTGGCGACAATCAGGTACAATTTTTCAATACCATAACCATACACCCGGAAGACATCATTGTTATTATCCCCGTTGGGCGAGAACGCGTTTGGAATATAAAATGCCCATGGACAATCATTCGGCTCAAACGGAGGATCTCTCAGCAGTACTTGAATTTGTGTTGATCCAAAGCATCCGCTCTCATCAGTCACCCACACCGTGTAAATCTGATCTTCAGGTGGCCATGCGCTCGGAATCTCGCAAGTGTCGCAACTCAGCCAGTTCGGAGGCTCCCACTCATAAGTCGGGTTATTGGCATTGCTTGAAACCGTGAGGCTGACAGTATCCCCCGGATCAATGGTGATGGGCACATTGTTTTCTGCAATCACATTGATGTTGATTACCAGCAATTGTGTTATCACAGTGCTATCACAACCCCGTACGGTGGGAAACGTGTCATAATAAATTCCAGTGGTAGTTTGATAGCTTCCCTGAAGCCAAACAGAATCACCTTCGCAGATTGAGTCAATGATATTGGTGATAAATTCGTTAAGCACCGTGAGGTCGGTGACAACGATACTGTCACATCCATTGGCTGCGGCTGCAGCCAGTGTATCAAAGTAAAGACCCTCAGTTGTTTGCCATGCCCCACCGGCATAAACAGAATCGTTACCACATATCTGCACGATAAGCGAATCAATCGGAATAGCTTTCACCATTAGCTGAGTAACAACAATACTGTCGCAATTATTGGCCTCAGAAAGTGTGTCGAAATAGGTCCCGGATACGGTTCGGTAGGAGCCTTCGGCAAAAATTGAGTCACCCTCGCAAATCTCGGTTTGGATCATTGTAATTGCACTGCTCAGAACTATAAGCTGAGTAATGATAATTGAATCACACCCATTGCTTCCATGGACAGTATCGTGATATTGCCCGGAAAAATATTGCCAGGCCCCACTGACAAACAATGAATCTCCTGAGCAAATCGTAGCCACCTGATTTGAGGAAGTTGAATTCAATACAATCAACTCGGTTATTGCAACACTGTCGCATCCTACTGATGAGGAGAACGTGTCATTATAAAATCCTGGAGTTGTTTGCCATTTTCCTCCTGCGAAAACAGAATCACCTGAACAAATAGATTCTGATTGATTAGAAACAATTACAGAAACCACAGCAAGTTGAGTGGTTACAACACTATCGCACCCTGTGGAGGAAGATATGGTATCAATGTATGTTCCCGAAACAGTCTGCCATCCACCGCCTGCCAAGATTGAATCACCCTGGCAGATTGAAGTTGGGTTAGTAGAAGTGAAGATCGGAATAACAGTAAGGTAGGTGACGGTGATGCTATCGCAGTTATTTACAGAGAATAGCGAGTCGTAGTAAATCCCTGAAGTTGTTTGATTTGCTCCACCTGAAAAATAACTTTCGCCATCACAAATGCTGATGTTAGCAGTATCACGATACACAGGAGTAACCGTAAGATATGTAGTGATAATGCAACCATTTCCATTGGTTGTTGTGTCAAAGAATATTCCGCCTGCGAATTGCCAATTGCCTCCGGCCAATACCGAGTCACCTTCACAAATCGAAATGGTAAGTGTTGAAGATGAACTGCCACTTACCGCTAGTGTAGTATTCACTACACTGTCGCATCCGGCTGCTGCAGTCAGCGTGTCGCTGTAGATTCCGGCAGCCGTTTGCCAGCTGCCCGCTGCAAAAAATGAGTCTCCATCGCAAATGGAAACGTTTATATCGGTGATGATTGAAGTTGCAACACTCAGTTGGGTAACGATCACGCTGTCACATCCAAGTGCCGTGCTTATGGTATCATGGTAGAATCCGTCTGAATTTTGCCACGTGCCACCGGCAAAAAAGGAATCGCCTTGGCAAATGGAAACGGAAACATTAGTGATGTTTTCGCTGACCACTGTTAAATCAGTAATCACAATGCTATCGCATCCACTATTGGCAGTCAGCGTATCAAAATAAACTCCTGAAGTGTGCTGCCACGCTCCGTCAAGGAACGATGAATCTCCGTCACAAATCGAAGTTGAAATGTTGGTGTTGCTAATGGTAATTATATCTAAATCAGTGACCACAATACTATCACAGCCTGTAATGGCTGAAAGCGTGTCGTAATAAACTCCGGAAGCAGTTTGCCAATCACCTCCTATGAATATTGAATCTCCTGTGCAGATGGAAATCGAATCCAGTGTGATGATTGTATTGATAACACTTAATTCAGTAGTTGTAATCAAACTGTCGCATCCTGCGAAAGAGAACACAGTATCGTTATAAATTCCCTGCGTAGTTTGCCACGCTCCGCCCGCAAATAATGAATCACCTTGACAAATAGCTGCAAGTGCAACAACAATAAGCGGTTGCTCAACCGTGAGATTTGTAACAACAATGCTGTCGCATCCCGCTGTGGCGGTAAGCGTGTCGTAATAAAGCCCTGCCGTAGTTTGCCAAATTCCATCAATAGAAAACGAATCACCATCGCAAATGGAAACTGAAACATTTGTGATGATGCTGGATGCAATTGTCAGGTCAGTTATTATTATGCTGTCGCAACCATGAAAGCTGGAGAAAGTGTCAACGTATTGTCCCGGCAGTGTTTGCCATCCTCCACCGACATTCAAGGAATCTCCCTGACAAATAGAAGCAGAAATGCTGGACGAAGAATTTGCAATTACAGTAAGTTGGGTAACAACAACACTATCACATCCCTCAAAGGAGGTGAGTGAGTCGTAATAAGTTCCGTTAGTTGTTTGATTTGCCCCACCCGCTAAATAGGTCTCACCCTGACAGATACTCACAAAAATATTGGTGGAGATTGAAGCGGTAATATTGAGGGTGGTGACCACCACACTGTCGCATCCGAAAGTGGAGATCAAAGTATCGCTATATACTCCTGAAGAATTTTGCCATCCTCCACCGACATTGAGCGAATCACCCTGGCAAATCGTTATTGAAATATTTGTGATTTGATTGAGGAGCACAGAGAGGGTAGTCGCAACAACCGAATCACAACCATTTGCTGCTGTTGTTGTGTCATAATAAGTACCGCCTGTGGTTTGGTTTGCCCCGCCTGCGAAATGGCTTTCTCCATCGCAGATGCTGACGTTAATACTGGAAAACGAATGTGGCATCACGGTTAGATTAGTTACAACGACACTGTCACATCCCGCGCTTGAGCCGAAAGTATCCCGGTAAATGCCAGTTTGAGTTTGATATGTCCCACCGGCAAAAAAGCTTTCTCCGTCACATATCTCTTCAAAAACGTTAGTGATAAAAATGTTGTCAACAGAGAGGTTTGTTGTGACAATACTATCGCATCCTTGTGTTGTTGTCAATGTATCGTGATAAGTTCCCGCTGTAGTTTGGTTCGCTCCTCCCGCAAAATAGCTCGACCCCTGACAGATGGTGACGTTATTCATAAAGGATGTGTTCGGATTCACATTAACGGTTCCTGAAGCCGATGCAGTGCATCCATTTGCATCAGTCACCGTCACAGAATATGTAGTTGTTGAAGTTGGCGAAACTGTGATGGAAGTAGTTGACGCACCCGTACTCCATGAATAGGAAGTACCACCGCTTGCTGTCAACGTTGCACTCTCTCCTTCACAAATATTCACTGTGGCAGGCGAAATGGAAGCTGTTGGAATACTATTTACATTCACAGTTTCCGATGCAGAAGCGGTGCATCCGTTGGCATCGGTAACAGTCACCGTGTAAATAGTTGTGAAAGTTGGAGACACAGTGATGTTCGCGGTGTTGGAGCCTGTACTCCATAAATACGAAGTACCTCCGCTTGCAGTCAAAGTAGTACTGGCTCCTATACAAATATTAACCGGTGTTGGAGAAATCGAAGCAGTAGGAAGCGGATTTACGTTTACAGTTTGTGATGTCATACTGGTGCACCCATAGGCATCGGTAACGGTTACCGAGAAAGTGGTTGAAGTAGATGGAGAAACCGAGATGGAAGAAGATGATGCACCGGTATTCCACAAGTAAAAAGATCCGCCATTCGCTGTTAAAGTGATATTTTCCCCCGCACAGATATTTGCATTTGGGGGTGCAATGGTTGGAGCGGGAAGAGGATTTACCGTCAGATTTGTAACAACAACGCTATCGCATCCGGTTGTTGAAGCGAGCGTGTCGTAATCAGTGCCGCTGTGAGTTTGGTTCGCTCCTCCAGCAAAAAAGCTTTCTCCCTGGCAAATGTCTTCAAAGATGTTAGTGATGAAAATGTTGCTCACAGAAAGATTGGTTGTGACAACGCTGTCACATCCGTTGGCGGAGGTGAGTGTATCATAATAGGTACCTGCGGTGGTTTGTAAAGCGCCACCGGCAAAATAGCTCGCCCCCTGGCAAATGGTAACATTGTTCGAGAAAAATTTGTGTTGATTCACCGTGACAATTCTTGACGCTGGGGCAGTGCACCCATTCGCATCCGTAACGGTGACAAAATATGTTGTCGTTGAAAGCGGAGTAACATTAATTGAAGCGCTTGTTGCGCCATTGCTCCATTCGTAGGTTACACCTCCACTTGCAATCAGCGTTGCACTTTCGCCATTGCATATACTGATTGTAGTTGGTGAGATGACAGCGTTGGGAATTGGATTTACGGTGATAGTTCTTGAGCCGGCAGCTGTACAACCTCCGGCATTTGTAACGGTAACCGAGTAAGTGGTAGTGGATGAAGGTGTCACGGTAATATCAGGTGTGCTTGCACCGGTGCTCCATGAGTAAGTAGTTCCCCCGCTTGCTGTCAGTGTTGCGCTTTCCCCACTGCATACATTCACTGAAGCGGGTGTGATTGAAACCGCAGGATTTGGACTTACATTAATCGTTCCTGTCGTTGATGCGGTGCATCCGTTCGCATCAGTCACTGTCACCGTGTACACCGTGGTCGAGGAAGGTGAAACGGTGATGGTGGAAGAGACTGCTCCGGTATTCCATTCATAGGTTATGCCACCACTTGCTGTAAGCGTAGTGCTTTGTCCACTGCAAATGTTTGCTGTTGCAGGTGAAACCGCTGTTGTAGGAATTGGGTTGACGTTTACCGTTCTCGAAGCGCTTGCAGTACATCCGTTTGCATCGGTTACGGTCACCGTGTATGTGGTTGTAGAAGATGGAGAAATTGTGACGGAAGAAATCGTAGCGCCCGTGCTCCATTCAAAGGAAGTACCTCCGCTTGCAGTCAACGTGGCGCTTTCTCCGGCACAGATTGAAACTGTTGCTGGAGTTATTGATGCTATCGGATTAGGATTCACCGTAACGATAGCAGTTGTAGTTGCCGAGCATGAACCGCCATCGGTCACTGTAACATTATAAGTTGTAGTTGAAGACGGAGAAACGCTTATGCTTGAAGTAGAAGTTCCTGTGCTCCATGTGTAATTTGTTCCTCCACTCGCGGTCAGCGTTACCGTTTCTCCGAGACAAATATTGGGGTTGGAAGGAGTTATTGCTGCAGCTAAACTCGGTGTCACATTCACGGTTCTTGAAGTTGATGCACTGCATCCGTTGGCATCCGTCACGGTAACCGTGTAAGTAGTAGTGGATGCGGGAGACACTGTTATTGCAGCAGTTGAAGTGCCCGTGCTCCATGAATAGGAAGTCCCTCCGCTTGCTGTCAGTGTTGCGCTTGAGCCGTTGCAAATACTTACCGTAGCAGGAGAAATGGCTGCGCTGGGAAGTGGGTTGACATTGACTGTTCGTGATGTTGATGCGGAGCAGCCGTTACCATCTGTGACTGTCACGGTATAAATTGTGGTCGAAGAAGGCGAAACGGTAATACTCACTGTGTTCGCCCCTGTGCTCCATGAGTACGATGTTCCACCGGATGCAGTCAGCGTTGC
>CAYOYI010000239.1:0-6471 GCA_964408105.1 uncultured Chitinophagaceae bacterium
CGAGACTGCAAGTGGAGCATCCTGTTACTGAATTGATTACAGGATTTGATTTTGTGAAGCTGCAGATTGAAGTTGCTCAGGGATTACCGCTTTCTGTAAAAGAAAATGAAGTGAAACAAACCGGTCATGCGATTGAGTGCCGTTTGTATGCTGAAGATCCGTATAACAGCTTTCTCCCTGCAACAGGCAAAATTCTCTCCTTTATTCCGGATGAAAGCGCGTGCACCCGTTATGACAGCGGCATTGAAAGCGGTTCTGTTATTGATATTCATTATGATCCTATGATTGCCAAGGTGGTCACATGGGGAACTACTCGAGGGGAAGCCATCAGAAAGATGAAATACTCTTTAAAGAAGACTGCACTGCTTGGGATTACATCCAACAAAAACTTCCTGATTGATATTTTAGGTAATTCAGAATTCGGAGAAGGCAACTTCGATACCCATTTTCTTAATAAGTATCCAGAGCTTTCTTCAAAAAAATCACTCACCAAAGGCCATCTTCAGGAAATTGCAACAGCGGCAACATTATGGTCGTGGAATCAAAGAGAGAAACGAAGAGAACTATTCAAGGGAATTCCTTCTGGATGGAGAAGCAATTTCTTCAAAATGCAGGAGGAACAATTTTCGATTGAGGGAGAGAATATCAGCGTACAGTACAGGTTTGTTGATGGTGGTTTCAAGGTAAAAATTGGTGATTTTGATTTTAATGCAAAAATCATTTCTGAGACAGCTGAAAATATCACTTGTGAAATTGCCGGTCATCGTAAAAGTTTCATTGTAGCAGAATCTGGAGGAGTGCTTTATATGCATCATGACGATACGGGCAGCGTTTCTCTTAAAATTCTACCACGCTTTCCTGAAGCCGAAGCGGAAAAAGTAAAAGGAGGCTATGCTGCTCCTATGCCGGGTGAAGTAGTGAAAGTGTTGGTGAAGACCGGAGATAAAGTTAAAAGCGGAGATGCTTTGGTTATTCTCAGTTCAATGAAAATGGAAAATACTATTGAAGCTTTTGAAGACGGTGTAGTGGAGGAAGTGTTTGTTGAGCCAAAGAAATTTGTTGAGGCAGAAACACTTTTAGTGAAAATAGGAAGCAAATCGAAATAAACTCTTTAGTAATTGTCACCTTGGCTCAAAACAGTTTCATAAAAAAAACACTCCTAGCTCTGGCCATTCTGACTATGAAAGTTTCCTTTGGTCAGACAGGAATAGGATGCAATCCTAATACCTTTTGGGCAATGCAGGGAACTTCAATTGGAGAATATACGCTTATCAATGATTCAACATCCTTTGTAAGTAATGTATGGAGCGGTACTTTAATTGACGGCAACCTTGCCTATTGCTTTAATCTCGATGGGGGTAGTTTTAGCCCCACATTTTACTCTACTTTCAATTTTCAGCAGCCCCGGTATTACGATGGCTCCCAATGGATAACCACTTCTGCATCTGTAGCTCCCGATAGAATTTACAATCCGGGCGCTTACGGGAATTATCTTTATTATCTGTTGTACAATCCGGGTAGTGCCAATTCAAAAGGAATAGTTCGATACAACGGATCTTCATTCTCGACCATTTATGAATGGGATACAGCCAGCAGAAAAGCAACCGTATTTGATCTTGCAGTTGATACCAATGGAAATGTCTTTGTTTTTACCGGCCCGAACAATTCCTCAAATACAACCGATAGTCTATACCTGATTTCCCCGGATGGTGAACTCATCAAACAATATCATTTTGCATTCGACACTTATGGTACCCGTGGGCTTTTTTTACTTAATGAAGTGCTCTATTTGGGGATTGATGGTTCGAATATCACTTACCCGAATTCGTTGATTCCCGTTAGGCTTACTGATAGTACCGCTATAGCGGGAACTCCGATTTATCAACCTGCGTCAGCTGACCTAGCAAGTTGTGATGTAAATCTGTTTTTTACGCTTCAAGAAGAAATTGAACTTCCAAACTCGTCCGTTTATCCGAATCCGGCAAATGAAGAAATTATACTTTCCGGTTTATCAAAAGGGCAAAAAATCAACATTTCAATTTGTGATGTAACAGGCAGAGAAGTAAAGTCCTTAGCTCTTCAAACTGAAAACCAGAAATTAAATACCGAAGGTTGGTTGCCTGGGATTTATTTCGTGCTGTTAAGATCAAAAAATAAAATCTCCACGCAAAAAATCGCAATTCAGCATTGAACTTCTTCTATGAGCACATTTACACCTGATCAAACTAAACACATCCACTCCCAAACATTCGCTTATCTCATTGTTGAAGAGAATGATCATATTCTCACCATTACACTTAACCGGCCGGAGAAGAAAAATGCGATGAACCCGGTGATGATGAATGAGATCGTGTATGCCTTGAACTACGCACACCACAACAACGAGGTTTGGGGGGTTGTGATAAAGGCTAATGGCGATGTGTTTTGCGCAGGAGCTGATTTAAAAGCATTTGCCGGAGCTACTGATGAAAAGAAGTCAACTATTCCCGAGCCGACCAGTCAAGTTGCATTAGGCGATGCTTTCGTTCATCTGCATAAGCCTTGTATTGCTCGTGTACATGGCAATGTATATGCCGGTGCCCATTTGATCGTTTGTGGATGCACACACGTCATTGTTTCTAAAAATGTCCAATTCAGCTTACCCGAAGTGAAGCGCGGAATTTGGCCAATGCAGGTAATGGCAAGCCTGGCACCAGTTATGTCAGCGCGACAACTGCTTGACTACTGCATGAGGGCCAAATCAGCCACAGCCGATGAAGCTCTGAAACTTGGGTTGGCAACGCAAGTCATTGAGCTTTCAGAATTGAATAATGCGGTTAATTCACTCGTTGAGGAAATCAAAACGCTCTCCCCATCGGCAATTCGACTCGGTTTAAAGGCTTGGGATGAATTAAAAAATGTCGAAGCCTCAAAGCAACATCAATTTCTTCTTGGAATGTTACAGGAAGTGCTTCAAACTGAAGATGCTGCTGAAGGGCTACAGGCGTTTGCGGAAAAGAGAAAACCAGTTTGGAAAGGGAAGTAGCCCAGGAGCCAACCACAAACAACAAACTATTACCCGCACTTCGAATGCCCGCAGCTCTTACAGGTGAGGCATCCTTCCGAATAAACTAAAGATTCCTGCCCGCATTGGGGACATGTTTTATCCTTGGGCTCTACATCACCTGATATATATTTTTTCAAGGCTCTTACCACACCATTTTTCCAGGTGTTCAATGACTCGTCATTGAGGTTGAGATGTTCCACCATATCAATGGCGTATTGAACGGGCATGCCATGACGCAATACTCCTGAAATCAGCTTTGCATAATTCCAGAACTCCTTGTCAAACGAACGGGAGAGACCTTCGATAGTCACGTTATAACCATCGCTGTCGGCATATTGAAAATCATAGCGGGTCTTGCCATTGCCGTTTTTATTTTTCAGCACCCAACCTTTGTTTACAAAAGCGGGAAGTGAAAATGAATTTTCAGCCTTACCGGTGAAAATCTCATAAGGCCTGCCTTTGTATAAGCCAATCACCGCAATCCACTTTTCATGATTGTTCATGAAACGAACCACATCAGCCTCGAGAACCTTTGGTCGCTTTGGCGCCCTCGTTTCAGTAAATTCACTTTCTTCCTTTTTCGTGTCAGCGACCAATACACCGGACCTCGATCCTTCGCGATAAACCGTAATTCCTTTGCAACCGCTTTTCCAGCCTGTAACATAAATATCTGCCACTAACTCTTCTGTCACATTTTCGGGAACATTCACCGTGACGCTGATAGAGTGATCCACCCATTTCTGAATGGCACCTTGCATCTTCACTTTATTCACCCAATCCACATCATTGGCAGTTGCCTTATGGTAAGGAGATTTTTTGATGATATTATTCAAAGCCTGCTCATCCATACCCGCAACCTCATCAGGATCATAACCGTTATTCTCCAGCCATGTAATGAACTTGTGATGAAACACCCGGTATTCTTCCCACGAATCTCCTACTCCATCCACAAAATCTATTCTCACATTTTTATCATTCGGATTTACTTTTCTCCTTCGCTTATATGACACCATGAATACCGGTTCAATTCCGGAAGTGGTTTGAGTCATTAAGCTGGTAGTGCCTGTAGGAGCAATGGTGAGCAGCGCAATGTTCCTTCTTCCGTACTTCTGCATGTCCTTGTAAAGCTCTTCATCTTCATTTTTCAATCTGAGGAGGAATGGATTTTTCTTTTCGCGGGCGGCATCATAAACTTTAAATGCGCCTCTTTCCTTGGCCATTTCAACTGAACTGCCATAAGCGGCCAGCGCAAGCGTTTTATGAACATTCTCGGAAAAATTCAATGCCTTGTCAGTTCCATAGGTTAATCCGAGTGCAGCGAGCATGTCGCCTTCAGCAGTTATACCAAGCCCGGTGCGCCTGCCCTCAATACATTTTTCACGAATCTTCAGCCAGAGATTGCGTTCTGTAAGCTTAATCTCCTCATCTTCGGGGTCAGTTCCGATCTTGTTTAAAATCTGTTCAATTTTTTCCAGTTCAAGATCAACTACATCATCCATGATGCGCTGTGCCATTGCAACATGCTTCCTAAAAAGCTCAAAATTGAAAGTGGCGTCCTTGGTAAACGGATTCTCAACATAGCTATAAAGGTTAATCGCAACCAACCGGCAGCTATCATAGGGGCACAAAGGAATCTCCCCACATGGATTGGTGGAAATTGTTTTAAAACCCAAATCAGCATAACAATCCGGAAGCGATTCACGAATAATGGTATCCCAGAAAATAACTCCCGGCTCTGCCGATTTCCATGCGTTGTGAATGATCTTCTTCCACAACGCAGCAGCATCCATTTTCTTAACTACCTTCGGATCCTTAGAATCAACAGGGAATTGCTGCGCGTAAGAACTACCCTTTATCGCAGCCTCCATGAAAGCATCATCAACGCGCACCGATACATTCGCGCCAGTGACTTTTGTTCCATCCAATTTGGCATCGATAAATTTCTCTGCATCAGGATGACGGATAGAAATCGTAAGCATCAAGGCCCCTCTCCGGCCATCTTGCGCAACTTCCCGCGTTGAGTTGGAAAAACGTTCCATGAACGGAACGATCCCAGTAGAAGTTATGGCGCTATTCATAACCGGGCTGCCGCTTGGCCTGATATGGGAAAGATCATGCCCTACGCCACCCCTGCGTTTCATCAGTTGCACCTGCTCCTCATCAGTTTTCATAATACCACCATAGGAGTCGGCTTCACCGCCACCGATCACAAAACAATTTGAAAGCGAAGCCACCTGGAAATTATTTCCAATCCCGGACATGGGACCACCCTGAGGAACAACATACTTAAACTCTTTCAGCAGCGCGTATATCTCGCTCTCCCGCATCGGGTTCGGATATTTATTTTCGATGCGCGCCAGTTCCTTTGCCAGCCTTCGGTGCATATCATCCGGGGTTAACTCATAAATATTCCCCTGAGAATCTTTGAGCGCATATTTGTTTATCCAAACATTAGCCGCCAACTCATCACCATTGAAATATTTCAGAGCACTTTTGCTGACTTCATCATAAGAATAGCCCTTCGGTCTATTTTCCCGAACTTCGTTTTGCTTCACTGCTTTTTGCTTTCGGGTCTTCACGGTTTTCACTGCTTCTTCAATCATTTTCCAATTAAAAATTTAGAGGGGGCAAGTTACACTTGCATCACCTCGAATACAAAATTAGCAGGGGCAAATTATGAACAAGGGTTTAACCTGATTGTGAAGGAGTTTGTGGATTATGTGAAAATGGCTAAGTACCTTTACCCGCACCGAAAATGAAGCAAATTCATGTAATATCTTCCGAGCCGGATTCGCTCAAAACCTATGTACAGAAAATATGGCGAAACCGAGCGCTCATCACCACTTTCGCCAAGCGTGACCTTAAGATCAAGTACGCGCAGACCTTCTTTGGTGTATTCTGGGTAATGTTGCAGCCCCTGCCCTCAGTCGTCATTTTTACTTTCTTTTTTGACATGCTGATCAAAGTGGATACAGGACCATTACCATATCCGGTGTTTGCACTTATCGGGATGACCGGCTGGTATTTTTTCACCAACCTGGCTTTTGGTGCCGGAGGCTCGCTCATTGAATCACAGCAACTGCTGAAAAAGATTTCCTTCCCAAAGCTCATCCTTCCACTATCGAAAATACTTTCAACCGGAGTTGACTTTGCGATGTCGTTCGTTATTACCATTATCGCGATGATCCTGTTTGCGGTTTATCCCAGTTACACCATCATATTCCTGCCGGTTTTCATTCTTCTGAACATTTTCATCGGTTTTACACTTGGCATCTGGCTGAGCGCTGTTTCTTTTCGTTACCGTGATATTCATCATTTCCTTCCAAACATCGTGAACTTTATGGTTTGGCTTACACCTGTATTCTATCCCTCAACTATTCTTCCTCAAAATCTCCATTACCTGATGTATGGAAATCCTATTGCGC
>CAYOYI010000240.1:0-6468 GCA_964408105.1 uncultured Chitinophagaceae bacterium
ACAGGGCGAAGTAGAGGATTCGCTCGAGGTTCCGGGGGCTGATGTCGAGCAGGATATCTTCGCATACCTCTTTCACAAACTTCTCAGCCAGCAATGGGATGTCATCCACACGTTCATTGAGAGTCGGGATGTGCATCAATATCACACCCAGCCTGTGATACAGGTCCATGCGAAAATTGCCTTTATCAATTTCCTTCACAATGTCTTTATTCGTTGCCGCAACCACGCGCACGTCCACAGGAATTTCTTTTTCCCCTCCTACACGCGTGATCTTATTTTCCTGCAACGCACGCAAAACTTTTGCTTGTGCTGACAGGCTCATATCGCCTATCTCATCCATGAAAAGCGTCCCTCCATTGGCCTGCTCAAACTTTCCGATGCGCTGCTTGATAGCTGAAGTGAAAGCCCCTTTCTCATGTCCGAACAGTTCGCTTTCTATCAACTCGGAATGGATGGCTGCGCAGTTCACCTCAATAAGCGGACCTTTTGCTCTTTGGCTCCTTTCATGTATCCAGCGTGCTACCAATTCCTTACCAGTTCCGTTCTCCCCGGTGATAAGTACACGGGCTTCTGTTGGTGCCACGCGCTCGATGGTTTCTTTTATCTTCTTAATGGTAGGAGACTCCCCGATGATCTCACGGGTCTTGGTGACCTTCCTGCGCAACACTTTCGTTTCCGTGATGAGCGTTGACTTGTCTAAAGCATTCCTTATAGTAATGAGCAAGCGATTGAGGTCTGGGGGTTTTGAAATGAAATCGAATGCTCCTTTCTTCACTGCTTCCACAGCATTCTCCACCGTTCCGTGTCCTGATATCATCAGCACCGGCAGATCGGGCACCAGCTTTAGCGCCTCCTCCAGCACTTCCATGCCATCCATCTTCGGCATCTTGATATCCAGTAAAACAATATCGTAATGCTCGTCCTGCAGCATCTTTAATCCATCAATGCCGTTCTCTGCCTCATCTACCTGGTAGCTCTCATACTCAAGTATCTCCCGCATGGTTTTACGGATTGCTTTTTCATCATCAATGATCAGGATTTTTGCCATGACTCAGTTTTGTTGTTGGTTGTGTAGCGAAAGTAAAAAAAGTATTCAAAAGTAAGGTTTAATGAAGTAGTGGTATTCAATCATGTTTGGTGGTTGTTGCAGCACCGATATTTTTCCAACAAATAATTCACACTCTCCTAATGCACATTTATTTTTGTCAGTCTCTAAACCCTATATAAAATGCGAATGCTCATTTGTATCTCCTTGCTATTCTTATTTGCAAATCACAGTTCCGCTCAATTCGATCCCTCGCAGATCACCATCGCGCGCGATTCATTCGGGGTGCCGCACATCTTCGCAAAGACCGATGCTGAAGTAGCTTATGGCCTTGCATGGGCAACTGCTGAAGATGATATTGAGAATGCACAATTCATGCTCTGTGCCATGCGCGGCTTGCAGGGCAAACGTCAGGGAATACCCGGAGCCAAGATTGATTACGCCATCAAGTTGCTCGGGGTGATGGAGTATGTTGAGGAGCATTACGAAAAAGAGATCCCGGATGATTATAAGCGTGTACTCGAAGGTTACTGCGCAGGCGCAAATGCTTACTTCGCAAAGCACCCGGAGAAAGCGTGGTTTAAAAAAGTTTTTCCCGTGCGTCCGCAGGATCTGGTGGCAGGCCACATGCTCGGCATGGCGCTCATGGGCGGAATACAGGGAGTAGTGGAGCGCATCATTGATGGGAGAGTATTGAGTGATGTGTCCAAGGAAGAAGATGGCATCGGCTCCAATGCCTTCGCTTTCAACTCTGCGAAAACTAAAGATGGCAGCACCTACCTTGCGGTGAATGCCCATCAGCCGCTTGAAGGGCTGCTTTCATGGTATGAAGCGCACTTGTGCAGCGAAGAAGGCTGGAACATCATCGGAGCATTCTTTCACGGCTCCCCGCAGATCTATCTCGGCACAAATGAACATTTGGGCTGGGCACATACTACCGGGCAGTTGGATGAAACCGATGTATTCAAACTTAAGATGCATCCAAAGAAAAAATCACTTTATCGCTTTGACGGCAAGTGGCTGAAACTGGATCAAAAAGTAGCTAAGCTGCGAGTAGGATTGGGGAAGAAACACAAATTCATTCTCACGGTCAGAAAAAAATACTGGAACAGCGTTTACGGCCCCACTTTAAAAACAAAGCATGGAGTTTTTTCTATCCGTTCACCTGCCATGCTCAATTTGACTCCATCGCTGCAATGGTACAGGATGAACAAAGCAACCAACTTCACCGAGTTTCAAAAGGCTCTTGAAATTCAGGGATTATCAAGGCAGAACATCACTTATGCCGATAAAAACGACACCATCTATTTTTTGTCCAACGGCATCATTCCCGTGCGTAACGGAAATTACGACTGGAAAAAAGTTGTACCGGGCGATACCTCGGCAACATTGTGGACTGAATATCTTCCCATTGACAGCCTCGCCAATTTTCTGAATCCCGAATGCGGCTTTGTGTTCAACACAAATAATGCAGGCTTTGAAGCTACCTGCGAAACTCAGAATGGCAGGCTTCCGAATTACAATCCTCATATAGGCTATAGGAATGAATACAACAACCGCAGCCTGCGCTTCTATGAAATGATGGATGAGAAATATGCAAACACATTAATTGACTTTGAAGACTTCAAGGACATCAAATTCGATATTCAGTTTCCGAAGCGACTCACCTTCAAAGGCGATTTCTGGTTTGATGAAATGTTTGAACTGGATGAAACAAAATATCATGACATTGCAGATGCAATTAAGCGCGCAAAAAGTTTCGACCGTGTTGCCGACACGCTCGATCGCAATTTTCCCGTGATGCTCTACTCGATTTATTTCATGCTCAAAGCTGACAGGAAAATTGTTCGCGAAGCAGAAACTGATAAAGAAAAACGAATCGAGTTCTTCGTGGATAATCTCCGTAAGGCTCAGGAGCACATGATCAAACATTTCGGAACAATTGATGTTCCCCTGGGCAAGGTACAAGTGCTTGAACGCGGAGGCAAGGCGCTGGGCGTTGCCGGTGGCCCCGATGCAATACGCGCTATCTTCTCAAAGTTCATGGATGACGGCAGGCTGCGTACAGTAGTCGGTGATTCTTATGTGCAGTTGGTGAAATTCACGAAAGACGGCCCGGAGATCTATTCCATCAGCGCTTATGGAGCTTCGAGCTTTCCGGACAGCCCGCATTATGATGACCAGATGGAAATGTTTGTGAAACATCAACTCAAACCGATGACGCTTAACAAAGGGGAAGTTTTGAAAAAGGCCGCGAAAACTTACCATCCGCAGTAAATGGAATTTGTTAAAGTCATTATCCAGGATGCCCTGGAAGCGGGCTATTGCTGTCACTCTGGGTTCATCGAAGAGTGGCGTTCGGCTGAACCATGCTTCGACAAACTCAGCATGACGGCTTTAATGATCAACAGTTCATTTCTTTTTTTCAAATTGAAAAATCATTCCAGGTATGAATCTGACCAATGATCTGCGGCTTAAAATTTCCAGGATAACGATTGCAACCGCTTTCATAGCCATGATCCTGATTTCATTCAGGTTATGGCTAAACGACCGCAATTATCCGCTCGCTCCGGTGTTTGACAGCATTCCTTATCTGCCCTCGCCTGTTCATTACCTCCAGCCGGGATTGATGATTGCTTTGCTGGTTTTGATAGTGTTCAATGTTGCCCCGCGATTTATTGTTTCTGGCTTTGTCATTCTTTTCTGGCTTTTAGTGCTGGGCGACCAAAACCGGCTGCAGACCTTCAACTATATTTTTTCCTTCATGCTGCTGCCTTTTGCATTCTACAAGAGAGATGATGGGGAAGGAAAAGAATTTATTTTGAATTGCCTGCGCATAATAATTATTGGCACTTACTTCTGGGCGGGAGTTCAGAAATTAAATATCGGATTCGTTGATCGGATGTATCCCTATTTTGCAGGGAAGATTCACATTTCCGGTTTTGAGCCCGGTGACCTCATCCGCAAGTTCATTATCCTCGCTATTCCCGCTTTTGAAATTTTGCTCGCGTTTGGCTTTATGATAAAACCCACACGTGGGCTTGCAGTAGTACTTGCGACATTCATGCACCTTGGCGTTGCCATATTCATGAGCCCGGCAGGGTTCGGATGGAACCTGGTTCTCATTCCCTGGAATGCCGGCTTGATATTTATTGTCGCTGCCTTGTTTTGGAAATCTGAGGTTTCATTCAAAGAATTATGGAGCCCGCAGCGATATATTTTGAAGATTGCGGTCATCATACTTTTTATCGTGATGCCGGTATTCAATTTCTTCGGAATGTGGGATCATAACCTTTCTGCAAGCATCTTCTCCTCCCGGCCAAAATACGGTGCGGTTGTCGTTGATGAGGAGCTGAAACAGGCGATGACGCCCTACCTGCGGAAGTATCTGCGAACCAAAGACGGTCAAGAATTTTTGGAATGTACCTATTGGATGCTCGATGAGTTGAATGTGACACCTTATCCCGAGGAAAGGGTTTATAAAACGAATCTGGAGTACATCTGTCGATTCTCAAAAGAAAAGCCGTGTAAAGCGGAGCTGATTTTTCATTGATTTTTTTACATTCGTTACATCTCTGCTCCTCCGCCTTCCAACCTTGAATCCTTCAATTTAACATCAGCATACTGCCACGCCTTGTCCATTCTCGCTTTCACTGCAACAGCCTCCTGCGTTTTGTTTTGCTTAATCAGAGCTTTATGCAAACCATTCAGCGCCCACCCATTTTCAGGAAGTTTTTTTAAATCATTTAAGTAAACCTGTTCTGCTTCGGCAAACTTCCCGGCTTCAAGCAGCACCGAACCTAATGAATGTTTTAATGAGAACAGCCAGTCAGGAGGTTCGTTATATGCCATGCTGTCTTCAAGCGCAACTGCCTGTGTCAGCAGCGTAATTGATTTTTCCAGATCACCTTTTTTCCTTGCCAATTCGGCTTCAAGATCAATTGAAGCGATATCCAGCACCTGGCCTACTGTATTAATGAAGATCGCCACCTTTCTAAGATTCGTATCCGCAGCTGCGGATTTCAAAATTGTCAGTTCATTTTCTGCTTCGGCTAATAGCCCTTTGCCGGCATAAGCGCGTCCTTTCGCGTAGTGCCACATCGCCTTCGGATAATCCAATCCTTCGGAAGGTTCTGGCTGTTCAAGAATGTCATCCCACCTTTCAAATTTCACCTGCACGCAATAAGGAATTGTCAAAAAATGTTGCAACCCTTCCAGGCCCGGATCTTGTACCATGTCATGCAGCGTATGCTTCACCGTTGCATTAGCACCAATCATTGCGTTTTCACTGTTTCCTTCAAGCATAGCACACGCAGCAAGAAAATGGTGATTATGCGGAATGTATGCAAGCGGATAAAATCCCTGCGCGTAGCAAGCAGCTGTATAGAGACTATCGGCAACACCGGCTTTTATATTAGCAACTGAACCCTCGTGATAATGCCCGGTGCGGATATAAGTATGTGAAGGCATGTGAACCAGATGACCCGAGCCTGGAACCATTCCGCCAAGCCGGTTGGCTACAACCAAAGCCCGGTCCGGAGTATAGGAGGCCTCAGTAGCGTGGATATACATGTGGTTGGCAAGAGGATTCAAAGAATCAACGGACAACGCATGCTCCAGCACTTGCACGATCTCTGGCGTCCAGGGCTGGGGCGTGCCATCGTGCAGATAAAAATCCCATGGATGCATCGTCATCATCGCCTCGGCACACAACGCGGCTATATCAGCATGATCGGGGAAACGCTCATACACATTCCTCATTGCAGCGGCATAAGCAGAATCCAACGGAGCGCGCTCCGCATTTTTATCTTCCACATAGCGCACTGCCAATGCTTCAATCAATGCCTTTTCCCAGTCGGTGAGATGCGAAGAATGTGCAAGCGCCTTTTGTGCGCCTTCGTATGCAGACTTCACAACGCTGGTGTCCATCGGCAGGTTGATATTTGGGCCAAGCACGTAAGCTAAACCCCAGTAGCACATACCGCAGTTTGTATCAACGGTTGCTGCATATCCGAATGACCTTCCAGCCTCCGCGTGATTGAAACCATAAGTGAGATTCAATCCCTGATTGAAAAATTTCTGGGCTTCTTCCGATGTTGTGGTAATCTTCAATTCATGCCTGCCGAGATTATCAAACAGCGGAGCTTTTTCAGTTGCAGTGTGCTGCTCGTTTTGACAGGAAACAAGAAATAATGCCAAAAGAAGGGAAATAAAAAGGTACGTTTTCATGACGGCAGGATTTTGTGATCTAAAATTAGAAAGTGGAATGAGTTTTTGGAAATAAAATGAAGTTTTACTTCAATCTCTCCTGCAGGAACAAACTTGAGCATTGGTCACCCCTATTTCCTCCCATTTTTTTAAATTCGATAAAAAAGAAAGACCATGGCGAAACCAAAAGTTGCAGTGTTGCTTTCGGGATGCGG
>CAYOYI010000241.1:0-6429 GCA_964408105.1 uncultured Chitinophagaceae bacterium
CATGGTCGCCACCAATTCAGCCGTCATGGAGGTTTCATCAGGCGCAATGGTTTTCATCCGCCACTCGATGCGCTCAGCGCCCGGAAACCTGCTGTATTGTTCGTCACCGAAATAAGGATAGTACCCTCTTCCTTCATACAACACCACGCTGCTGCTGCGGTAACGCGAACGTTTGAACAGATAATTCATCATCACCGCCATTTCATCGGCTTCGCCAGTTTCAACGCATACCCGTGCAGCCGGGCAGGTTGTGAAATTCATGCACGAACTGCTTCCTGTGATGGAAATGACGGAATCGGTTGCCGTCAATGCGCGCAGCGTAAACTCATTGGTATTGGCGGCATTAAAGCAATCGAAGCGCACGATGCTGTCCCAGTCAATGGTTCCGGCTGGCTTGCGCAGGATGATAACACACTGCTGTTCATTTGCAACCATCACTTTGAATTCCAGTGTAGTGGGATTTGCAGTGCTGTTCCATTGGTATTGCAGCGCGGTGCTGTTCCTGAATGACTGCACAATTCCTTTTGAAAACGCAAGCGGAGTGACAGCAGGCAGCGTTAAATTTTTCTTCAGTTGTTTTTCAATTGCAAGCGCATTCAGGAAAGCGGTAAGCTCGTAAGAAATGGCACAGCCACCGCAGCGGCTTTTCATTTGCTCCATCGCAGCATCGCGCCATGCGTACATTACCTCCTCAGTGATGGAGTCGGCATCAATGGGTAAGAATGTAAGTGCATCGTTGATGTCGAGAAAACGTTTGGTTTTTGTCGCATAAAGCGGATCGGCAACTGCACCGTGGCTGTGCGTGCCAATCCGGCTGTTATCAAAAAAATCGCGGGAAGGGTCGGTAACCCATCGCTTCCGTGCGGCATCGAAAACTTTTTGTTTTTTAAAGAGATAAAAATCACGGTAGAACTTCCATTGCCTGTCATCTACTTCTTCAGAAAGAGAATAAAGACTTTTTCCACGCACATTAGTGTTCACGTCAGCAGCGCTCGCGTTGATGTTATTGTAATTCACCGCAAGGTAAACGGCTTCTTCAATATTCAAATCAGGAAATCCCGGCAAAGGCGAATGATGCTCAAGCGAATTGAGCATTGTGGTGGCATCCCAGGGCAAGCCATCCCGGAAATAGGGGTCGTTCACGCAGCCAAGCGCACGGTGGTTTGTGAAACGTAGCGATGATGCTTCTGCATAGGTTTCAGTCGCCTTCATCAGCGAGTCGTAACTGAAGCTCTCCTGCTTCGTGAGGCAATACATATAATACGGATACTCAGGATGATAAGCCACCAGCGCTTCTGCCCACTGCGGTTGCCACAAGCGGATGAAATCGCGCACGTCCACGAGATATGCGGGTTTCACATACACCTTCCCGTTGCTGTGAATCGTATCTCTATCACTGTGGGCAGGCAGGTTGTCGGCTCCGATTTCCACGTATGCATCGCTGCCATCGCGGTTTTGATAATCATACATCGGGTTACGCCAGGTGCCACCCATCACCGGTAATTGATTGCTTTCATTGAACACCGACAGCGGAAATGCGCCCGGGTTTACAATTCCCATCGGAAAATCAGGATTCGTGGTGTCGTTGTATTCGCCATATTGCCCGCCCGGGTTTACATCGGCAAGCAAGGTTTCGAGCGTGGCAGCGCATGACGAAGCGGTCGCATTGTTGCAATAGCGCGTACAGTTCCCGCTGCCGGCTGCACGTTTTTTAGCCGTCAGTACCGCGTTATGTCCCGAACCTGCATCACGTATAGTGCAGGTGCGCGTGAAGTTTTCAAACGGGCATGGCACACATTCCCCGTTGCACGGGTCGCCCGAAATGGCTTCGCGGAAAGGTTCTTCCGGCAATTCGCAGATGTGTCTTGTTTTAAAATCTTCAACATATTGTTCAATCGCTGTGCTGCTCACCGTGAGCCGCTTGCTGATGAAATAATTTCCGGGAACAAGAGAAACTTTTTGGCTTAACTCCACTGGTGAGGCAGCACAGGTATTCAAAGGCGTGAGTGTTCCAACAGCTTGTGAGATTTGCCACAGCGAATTGCCGCAATGGTCTTTCACGTCAATGTTTAAATCGTACACGCAATCGTAGCAGAAGGAGGCACTGTTGCAGTATGTGCCACGGAATGAAGGTGGCGTTAATTCATAATTGAATGTTATTTCTGTTGGCTGTGAAATCAAAATGCTTTTCTGGCTCACCAATGAGTGAGACGCTTCATCTACGCGATTATCTTCATCAATGAGATGCAGCGTGATGTCCGCTTCGTTTCCATGTGGCACAGGAGTGTAAGCATCGGGAGTGTCGCCTGCCAATGCGGTAGCAACCACATTCCCGCGAATGTCTTTGTAGGTGACGTGCATCTGCCCGTTTTCGTCAATCAGCATTTCTTTTTTGTAACGCGAGGCATCACCCGCGTCATTGCCAAACATTTTATCCAACTCATCCTGGGAGGGAGTGCCGTAATAAATCTTCTGCTCATGCCCGCTGCCTATCCTCAGCGAATCGCCAGCTTTCCCGATTGATGCAGGACGGTTTGTCGGGTCAGGTGTGTACCTGACCTGCGTGAACGGAAAACCTTCCGCATCGGGAATGAAGCGGCTGAAACCGCTTTTGTCAAGATTATTTTCTGAATAATATCTGCTGGAGCCACTGCTGATGTTCATCGGCTCCGGTGCAGCGTTGCAGCCGCTTGTATCCACATCAAAATCCAATTTGGTGTATGGCGCATCCTCGCTGTTACGGTTGAAATTTCTTTGGTAGCCGATTTTCGGATGTGTGGTACTATAGTCAAAAATTCCTGTGAGCAGCGCAGGCTCAAGTGAAACTCCCGCCCCGGGAAGTGTAAAGAGCGATGACGAAGGAAAAGCGCCTCCACCGCTTCTTCCGCCTGTTGTAACACTCTCAGGTTTTATTGGCACAGGAAGCGCTTCGATTGCCGAGCGTCCCTGGTGGTCATAAATGGTTTCAGTCACCAGCAGGTTCAAGTCGGTTTGTGCCGCGCCCACCGTTTGCCTTGTGCGCAGCGTTCCGTCAGAATAAACGATGGCGTCTTTTCGCAGATCATCTCCAGCAAATGTTGCTACATACTGCCAGTTCATTTTATCGCGCTCATGCACGAATGAGGAAGTGATTTGAAAAACGTGACGGTCGTTGACGGGAATGCTGGTGCCGCTTTCAGCGAAATTCCAATCGCCATAAGCTGGCTGGTCTAACTCCGGTCCTTGCAAGCCGACAGCCCGGGCACGCGCAATTACATAACCCAATTCGAACACGATGGGAATCTCCATCTCCAATTTTTGCGTAGAAACGCGCGAGCTGTTGTTCCTGAAAGTAAACGGAATCGCGGTGCGCGGCTTTTCCGAACCGGTGTCATTTCCGTAATTATCCACGAACAGCCATTCCACGTCATAACGTTCAGCCCAAGGAACCGGCTCCCAGCGTATTTTCAAATAACCTTTGTTGTCAGACGGTTTGAAATCAATCACCACCGGTCGTTCTGAAAGCGTGGGTTTGAAAATTTTCTCACCGCCATAATGGAGATACAACTGAAAGCTACTGTCGTTGATTGCCGTTTCAGGCGAGAGTAAAACTTTCGTGGTGGTTACTTTCGCCCACACCGCGTTGGGAATATGGAAATAATCTTTCGCCTTGTAAGGAATGCCCGCATCGGGACTGTAATTCACCGAAAGCACCACGCTGTCATATCGCACGGGCTGGCTGTTGAAGGAAGATGGGTTAACCGCCAAGGTCTTGTAGGCGAAAACGCATTTCACTTTCGCCTCAAAAGCATTTGCAGGTGGAGCTGCCAAATCGAAATTGACAAAAAGTGTGGCAGTGATGCCCGCCTTCTTGTATTTGAATGAAGATGCGGAGGGACGCACCACACCAGCGGCATTGCAAAATTCCACATCGTAAACAGTGTCAATCAGCATGGCGTTCAGCTTGATGCTGTCAGCAGTGCGCACCACGGGACGCGGATTGTCGGTTCTGCCGAATGCGGTATACGCGAGAAAAACCAGCGCAATAAGAAAAGTTGTTTTTCTCATGTTACCTGGTTTTTGATTTTGCTGAACGGATTTCCTGCAGCGTCACGATGCCGTCTTCAGTTTCCTTTTTGGTGCGCACGAGAACGCCCTCCGCGTTATACTCGAACATGGAGGCGTAATTGTTTTCATCGAGCACCGCCATCACTCGAAGCGAGGCGGGGTCATAAACGAAAGTTTTCATCATGCTGTTTACCGGCTGCAAGCGGATGTCGTCATACCAAGCCTTTGAACCGGGACTCAACTCAATCGTGATGCTTCGAACATTGTCGGGTATGGTGAACTCCGCGTTGATTTGCTTCCAACCGTCAATGCTTTTTCCTTCACCTGTTGCGGATGCCAGCGTGGTGGTTGCCCCGGCAGATGTAGTTACCTTGATGGTGACATCCGGTATGGAAACTGTTCCCGGTGCTATTCCGGTGGGACCGCCAATGGTGGTGCCGCCTCCGCTGAGTGTTGATGGCAAATTATCATTCAGGAGTTCCCCGATGTTTTTAAGCAAGCCCGGGTTAGTAATTCCACCGAATGAACCGGAAGATGAGGATGAGCTTGCCGAGCCGGGTACGCCATAGCTCACCCATGCGCTGAAAATATATTTGCCAGGGGCGGGTGTGAATGGCTGAATAAGATTATCCCGCGAAGCGGTAAATTTTCCTTCGGAAATTGAGGGCGCATCTCTGTCCGCGTAAGCATAAAAATTGCGCGTCAGCGACACACGGGATTCCACCCGCAAACTACTAGAGCCCGTGTGGCTTACTGTGTGGTCAATTTTCGCTTCTGAAGCTTCAAATTTGAAATGCGGAAGAATACGGCAGTCGCCCCAGGGATTGGAAGCTGCATTTTTATACTGATAATCTTCGAATCCATCAAAGGCAGCAGTAAGGTAGCGGGCGTTGGACGCTGCAAGCACGGGTACTGAAAATCCGTAGCCATATACTTCGCTGCTGTAAATACCGATGCTGCTTTTGCTTTCGATATTACGCCCATAGGGGTCATAGACCGTTGCTGCATCAGCTCGCAGCCAGGATGATGTTGATCCGCGCGGAGCAACTTTAAAACTGTCTGTAAAGAATGATTTGAAATCAGCCAAGGTGCCGCCCGCAGCCACGCTGGTTCCTTCGCGTTCGCTGCGGTAAGCATAGTCAGCGCTTTTGCGCCAGTTTCCCATGATGCCCGAAATAAATGGGTTCACCACGCCCTCGCCTGCAGATGAACACTCGATTTCACCTCCGCCTGTGTAGCGCTCGCTGCACATCATAAATGGAAAGCACGAACTGGTAATTTTTACGCGTGCTGTAGTGTTCGAAACCTTGCCGGAAAAAGTTATAGTGCCGTAAGCAGTATATGCATTGTCACACTCAGGATGAATGGCGGGGTCGGTCAGGGTAAGGTCAATGGAGAAAGCCGTGATGGAATCAGGGAGAGGTACGCGGTCATCAGCCATTTCGAGCGTGATGCGGCAGGAAGTGGAATCGCTGTTAAATAAATCCCATGTGATTTGTGAGCTGCTGTGGAGTGCGTTGAGCGTTCTGTTCCCGCGTCCGAGGCGGTCATTCAGGAATGATGCGAATTCTGCATAGGCGATGTTCGAGAGGTTAACGCCCACACGTTTGTAATCGCCATTGCTGTAAAGGGTGCGGATAAAATTTTCAACGAGCGTTTTAGAAGTTCGGTTGTTCTTGTCGCTGAACGGCTGACAATTGCATTGATACTGAGGCTGCGTGGCAGTGAATGCCGCATAGGTCTGCCATAGGTCGTGATAGCTGCTTGCCCCAGCATTTACAATTCCTTCGGAGGGAATCTTAAGCTTTCCATCACTTACCAAAGGTTCGAGTGAAAGCAGGGAGCCTGCGCTTTCACTGACATGATTCCGATTGCCGCTGCGCAACACTTCCACTGTGTAGGTTCCCGCCCGAAACGGAGTGCCGAGTTCATCTATAAGCGATAATCTTGTTGTTGTCGCCTGAAGCACCCATGCTTTTTTGGGAGGTGAAATAATGCGTGTGCCCAACGGTCCTCCAGTTCGCACTTCTGCAAGGTCGCTCACCATAACTTCGTCACCGACATTGAACAACCTTGCATAGTTGATGGTGGAAGTCGGAATGCTAACCGTAAGTTTCATGCCCTGATTTTTGTAAGCTGCACCCATGCCGCGATAGGGCCAGTATGCCGGCACGTTCAATCCGTATTCCGTTTGCCCGAATTCGTTTTTCGCTTCCGTAACCACTACTTCCCCGGTTTGCTTGTCAAACACTGTATTCGTCACGCTGATGCTTGCACCGTTGTTGTAGCTTTCCACTTTCTCCAAAATCCCGCTCTGATGAATCACCTTGGTGAACGTGAGCGCGCGATAGAGTTACACCACGTAATTCATCTTCGGATAAA
>CAYOYI010000242.1:0-6419 GCA_964408105.1 uncultured Chitinophagaceae bacterium
TCTACCGCATCATCATGGCGCTTGTTCCTTCAGGCAGTGAACAAAGAATGGATAATGTTCTGAAAGGAAGCCGGCAGTTGATGGCGCGATATGTTAGAGGCGTATTGATCCAAATTTCCATTCTTTCAATTGTCATTTGGATCGGGCTTTCAATGGTCGGGATAAAGAACGCATTGCTGATTGCATTTTTTGCGGGTTTGTTTAACATAATCCCCTATTTGGGGCCGGTGATTGGGGGAGGCCTTGCTCTATTGCTTGGTGTCACTTCATCGCTGCCGATTGAGCTTTATCCAGGCTTGCTTTGGCTTTCGGTGAAAATAGCAGCTGTTTTTGCCATTGCTCAATCTATTGATAATTATCTATTACAACCATTTATTTTTTCATCGAGCGTAAAAGCTCATCCGCTTGAAATATTCCTCGTCATTCTTGCCGGGGGAACTGTGGGCGGTGTTGGCGGAATGGTGCTCGCGGTGCCGGTTTATACGGTGATCCGCGTGGTGGCACGGGAGTTCTTTAGCGAATTCAAATTGGTTCGCGAGCTTACTGACAAAATGTAGGCGATATTTAAGGTTTGCACAAAATCACAAACGGGAGCGCTGTCATGGTGAGCGAAGTCGAACTATTTTGGGTTGGCAAACGCAAAACCCTTCGACTCCGCTCAGGGTGACAAGTCCTCATTGTCATCAGTCTGATCCTTCATCTTATTGTGAGCTTATCCAACCAAATCTGATTTTTCCCGTATAAAAGCATAGTCAATCATAAAGCTATGCCACTCAAAAACCTTTGGGACTCGTTTTACCGGTTCCCTTCAAATCTTAAACTTTTCGTTGTTGCGCTTCTGGCCTGCAATCTTGCGGTCAGCAATTTTCATTGCAATGAGAAAAGTGAAGACCAAACATGCCCGGTTGATTACCAGATCACGAATGGCGGGGAATTTTCACTCACCGGAAAATGGAAGTTCATCGGATTTGAAGAATCTGAAACCAAACGAATTGAGTATCCTCCGTGTGGTGAAAATGAAACGTTCATCATCTTCACTGATTCTCTGCATCACCGCCAGGGTGAAAGTTTTCAGTACCCTTTTATCTTCCAGGGACGAACGCTGATCAACAGTTATATCGGAAGCTTTGTTACGGGGCCAGAAAACACGATCAAATTTTCAGAGACCATTAAGTCGCATGTTAACGGAACAGATCAAATAGACAGATTCCAGGAAAAATTCCATTTTGCGCTGCAATCAACAGAGAAATATTCGATAAACGATAATCTGCTGATGCTATATTTTGAAAATGGAGAACGGGATCTCCTTTTCTTTGCGCACAACGATACGATCACATTTTAAATCAGGCTAAAGCCGGCTGCCTTCTTCTCCCAAAAATCAGGGAGAGCGTAAACCAAAAATTGAAGACAACAAAAACTATCAGTGATGCTACAAGCATCACCAGGAACCAATCCATATACCAGAAGTAGTAGAAGGTGTTCAATGTGAAGATTATCGCAACAAGGCGGGCATATTCAGCATACTTAACCCAGCTTTTGTTCTCGAAAATCGCTCCGCAGATCATCAGTGACAAGATCAATATAGTGGCAAATGCTGCTTTATAAAACAAGCTTATAGTGCTGAAATAATGCATGAAGGCTGAAGTGCCAAGCACGATCAATACAAACTGAGCCAGCACATAATAGTTAAGCCATATTGAGGTTTTCGTATCGTACTTTTTGTAAGCCGCCTTATTCACCTCTTTAGGAACCTGGAAGCCGCCAAGCTCCTGTGGCAACCAGCCGGGCCGGGCAAAGATCATCCTGAACTTATCTTTCCAACTTGACATCATTGAAGCCTTCCTGAACATTTCAACGTAGTAGTGGAAGTTAGCCCAAACCGGATTCCAGCTATTAAGTTGTGTTGTGATTCCATAAGTCGGTTCCTCTTCCTCTTCTTTAAACGTTCCGAACATTCTGTCCCAAATCATCAGGAAACCCGCGTGATTCTTATCGATGTATTTAGGATCAACAGCATGATGCACACGGTGATGACTGGGTGTATTGAATAAATACTCAATGGGCCACCACATCTTGCCGATTGCTTTGGTATGGATCCAGAATTGATATAGGGTATGGAATCCTGCCGCACTCAGAAATACAACCGGCTCAAAACCCAGGACAGGGATTGGCAGGAATAAAAAGAAAGCGATGAGATTGTGAAACCACGGCTGACGCAATGCAACGGCAAGATTATATTCCTCGCTCTGATGATGCACCACGTGTGCGCCCCAAAAAAAGTTGATCTCATGACCCCATCGGTGCGCCCAGTAAAAAATAAAATCAAACAGCATCAGGCATCCTATCCATGACCACACGCTGGTCTTGATATGAAAGAACGCCCAGTTTTCATAGATGAAATAATAAATGCCGAGTACCAGCACTTTCACGAACAAGCCTACCACCTGGTTCCCTACTCCGATGTTCAGATCGGTGATGGCATCATTAAACCGGTAGTATTTCTGCTTGCGCTTTCTCGCAACCCACAATTCAATTCCAATGAGCAGGAAGAAGAAGGGGAAAACCAGCAGAAATGATGTATCCATATGTTATATGATTATCGGCTGAAAAGTTAATAAAGGACTTGATAATTGTCAATGTTAAGATTTAAAAACGGCTGGTGTGGTTGCTTTGGCTTAAAAATTTTGATACCGTGCCTCTTCCATTTTCTCAATTAGCCTGTTTCTCAGAAAATGATCAGCCACACCCTCTCCGAAAAGCACATATCCTTTTGAATTGTGGTGCCCTTCTTCCCAATAGTAGTCGAGTACATTCTCGCGGGTTAACCCCCCTTTTCCCGTATAATATTCAAAAAGATCAATGACTTGATAAGGGGCATGTTGCTGCAGGCTGTCGGCTAATGGGCCAAGCGTATCGAATTCACCTTTATCAATATCTACGCGAACGGGCATAAACACGGCTATAAAGCGAAACCCTTTTTCAGAACCTAATTCGTGAAACTTATCCATTGCTTGCCCGATCGTTGCGACTGATCTCTTTCTTGCCTTTACGTCTTCATTATAAGTCAGCAGCACCTGATTGTAGAGCGTATTGACAAACACCCGGAACAAATGGCTTCCGGCATATAATGTTTCCCACCAAGGTCCTTTTTTAAACCGGCACTTGTCCTCATCATAAAACCTTTCAAAACCTCCCCGTAAAATCATATCGTCAACGTCAGAAAGATTTGTTGCGGAAAGCACAAAGTCAGGCTGGTAGATCAGCAGCTTATCCTTCAATAATTTATATCCATACACCGGATCGCTGCCCGAAACCCCGGCATTAATGAATGTAAATTTCTTATCCGGATAAGCCGGCTTCAATTCGTGCTCCAATGATTTCATCCAGGTGGAATCCGGTGGCGCGCCATCTCCTTCCGTGAATGAATCGCCCAGAGAAAGAATCCTTATTTCGTTTGAATCTTTTTGCAAGGGCGGTTCGGGAAAAGCAATTCCAAGCGAGTTCGTTTCCCGTTCATAGTAGAAATCCTTGCTGGGCAGCGGCACGATGCTGTTCACGCGATGCACATGATAAGCGCTCCTTTCGCGAGGCTGGTAGATAAAAAAATAAAAGCCATATCGATTCTCGGTGTAGCTCGATACCCAGCCTGAGAGCCGGATCAGCCCTTCAATTAAAAACAGGGTGATCAAAACGGCAGCAGCAGAAAGCAGCCAATTCCTTCGTTTTGATTCCGAAATCCTGAAAACTTTCAGCATTAAAAAAATGACCAAAAACAATACGCTGTAGATGAGCAAATGGATTATAATGGCCGCCCGGTGCGACAGCAGCGGGATATTCCATTCTTTATAGCCAACATTGTATTGATAGAATGCCTCAGGAATAGCAAGTATCAGGAAAACGACAACGTAAATGGCTGCCGCTATTATCCGTTTGCGATGATTCATACGATATTTAATATCAGGCTTTAGGTTTACCAGTAATCAAAGATGCAAATTCTGATGTTTTCACTATGATTTTCATTTCTTACTGAAGTAATTCTAAGTTTGAGCCAATGTTAAAGGCAGTAAAGAACATATTAGTCGCTGCGAGCGTAAGCATTGCAGGATTCTTGCTGATGTGGTTTTTATTTCACAAAGCCGCTGCAACAAAATTCAGCACAACTTATGTCAATACATTTACTTCACTGCTGCTGATACTGGGTTTTGTTTTTGCGGTTGGAGGTTTAACAGCCGCTATTGCATCATTGTTTTTTCCCAGCCGGTTAAGAAACCTGCTTTTGTTACTGACTTCATTGTTTCTGGCGCTTTCCATCGCTGAATTAGCTGTTCGCTTATCCGACTCGCAAAAGACTTACCTCGAGCAGCGCGACAACATCTATCGCTCGTATTACGACATGGCGCCAACCGCAGGCTGGTACCTGGCGTGGGACACCGGCCGTTCACATTACATGAATTCACCAGAGTTCAAATATTGGCGGCCCACGAATGAGCATGGCATGGGTGATTACAGCTTCGATTCGCTGAGCCGGCTCGATGGCGTAAAGATCATGGCGATGGGCGATTCCTTCACCGAAGGTGACGGGGCGCCTTATGATTCCTCATGGGTGAAGCAATTAGAGCGAATCTTAAATGAAAACCGCAGCGGCAAGCCGGTGATAACGATGAATGCCGGCATCTGCGCCAATGATCCGGTGTTCAGCGTTTTTCAATTTAAAAATGAACTGCTCCGCTACCGGCCTCACATCGCCATTCTTTGCATGAATGATTCCGATATTCACGACATCAAAGCCCGCGGTGGTTTTGATCGTTTCAGGCCCGATTCAACAGTGGTGTATTCCGGCAGGCCCTGGTGGGAGCCTTTTTACGCGATCAATCATCTTTTCAGATTGTTTACCGCCAAAATGCTGGGGCTTGATTTCAATTTTTACCCGGAGAAGAAATTCAACGAATCCATTCCGGCATTCACCGACTCGCTGAAGCATACCGCAAATTTGTTTGCAGAGCTGTGTGACCTGAACTCTATTGCGCCCGTTATTGTGTTTCTGCCGCTGAAAGGCGAATTATCGAAGGATGAATATACCCCGTACTGCGCAGCAGCGGTCGAAAAACTGGGCAGGCTCCCGAACGCTGTTTTTATAGACGTACTGGATTTTTACCGGAGAAAATGGAAAGGCTCAGCCACGGCAAAGGAACTCTATTGGGAGCATGACAACCACCTGAACTCACTGGGGTACAAAATGGTTGCCGAGGCAATCGAAGAAAAAATCCGTGACCTGCCTCAAATAAAAGCAGAATGAAACGAAGGATCCTGATCTTGCTGAGCGTTGCAGGCGCCTTACTCCTTTTTTTTATTTACATCAGGATCGAACAAACTAAGTACGACAGCCTTTACACCAATCTGTTTTCCGCCATCATCGCGATCTGCGCATTTATCGCTTTGATCGGAGGCAGTGCTTTGCTGATTGTCTCCCTTTTTACTTCAAAGTTTCAAAAACAGCTGATCACGGCTTTCGTGTCGCTGCTTGTAAGTCTGGTCATAGCGGAGTCAGCGCTTCGTGCCACCGGCTTGCAACTCACATTAATGGAAGTGAAAAACGGCAGGTATATTTCTTCCTATGATGTTAAGCCCGGTGGCTGGTACCTCCAATGGCAGCCCGGAACATCACATTATATTGAATCACCGGAGTTCCGGTATTGGAGGCCGACCAATGAATTATATCTCGGAGATCACAGCTTCGATTCATTGAGCCGCCTGGAAGGGATCAAGATCCTTGCGATGGGCGACTCGTTCACCGAAGGTGACGGGGCGCCTTATGATTCTTCGTGGGTGAAGCAGCTTGGTAGTTTGCTCAATGCAGATACATCGGTTGGGTTTCCAGTGGTGACCATGAATGCAGGCATAGTCGGCAGTGACCCCGTGTTCAGCATTTTCCGGTTTAAAAATGAACTGGTGAATTTTAATCCTGACATTGCAATCCTTTGCATGAACGGAACGGACACGCATGACATCGCTGAGCGTGGCGGGTTTGAAAGGTTTCGCGCTGATACCACCACGGAGTATAGCAACAGGCCGGCATGGGAGCCGTTTTATGCGCTTAGTCATATTGTGCGGCTCATCGTTCACAAGGCGGCAGGGTTTGATCATAATCTCGTCCCTGAAAAGAACATGACCGAAAAAATGCCCCGGTATGTGGGCGTTATTTATGAGGCCATTGATATGTTTCTTGATGTTTGCAATGAGAACAACATCATGCCGGTAGTTGTCATACATCCATTGAAGGAAGAAGCGGAAGAAAGGCAATATGGCCTTTGGAGCATTGAGCTCGTTGAAAAACTAACAGCAGACCAAAGATTTTTATTAGTGGATGTATTCAAATACTATAGGTCAAATGAATCCGCGCCTCCCGAACAGCTTTACTG
>CAYOYI010000243.1:0-6411 GCA_964408105.1 uncultured Chitinophagaceae bacterium
GTTGTATCTCCGCATAAATGCTACCGCTTCATCCAAATCATTGGCCAGGAAATGTTTTGGGACGTACATTATACATACACCTTTAAAATCTTCTTAATCCCTTCTTTCAGAATTGGAAGTTCATCTTTAGCAACCTGGTAAACGATTGTAAAATCAATCCGTTCGTAGTCATGAACCAAGCGGTTTCTCATCGAGATAATGGCTTTCCACTCAAGATGATCCGCTAATTTTCTTGTTCCCTCAGAAAGCTTACCAGCAGCTTCGCCAATTATTTCCAATTGTTTTACCGTTGCAAATTTTAAAGCGGAATTTTTATAGAAGTCATCTTCACTTCCAGCTGCATTCAGATACTTTTCTATTTCCCTGATCGCTTCATGAATATGCAGTAACCGTTCCTTATCGGCCGCTTTTCCTTTCATAAAGGAGCAATTTGTCTTTTTCAACGAACGGTTTCATGAAGGCTGCTAAAGAACGTTCGGTAACGAAATCCACTTTTTTGTTTAGCATTTCTTCCAACGCAAGCTGCATGTTGAGAAACTTCAAACCAATTTTCTGAGAGTAATCAAGCTCCACCAATAAGTCAACATCACTTTTTTCATCTGCGTCACCCCTGGCAAATGAGCCAAACAGGTAAACACGCTTCACAGGTTTATCCTTGAAAAAAGTTTTTAGTGATTGTAGCTTGTCTTTTTCAAGTTTCATGATTCACAAAGTTAGTTTGTGCTTTTCCTATTTATTTTAGTTTTACCGTCAGACCTGAGTTTGAGGTTTCAATTTGAACCCCAAACTTTACGGCCTCAATTTTCTCACCTGTGCTCCGGCTTTCCACATTTCAGAATCACGCATCTCTTTTAGCTCCTGTTCCAGTTTCTGACGGTAGTTTGGATCGCTGTTGGCTTCGATCACAATTCTCGTTTGCTCTCCGGAAGCAACGCTGTCATATAATTCTTCAAACACAGGTTCAACGGCCTTCCTGAATTTATGACGCCAATCCAATGCCCCGCGCTGGGCGGTGGTGGAGCAGTTTGCATACATCCAGTCCATACCGTTTTCTGCAACAAGCAAAATCAAACTCTCAGTTAACTCTTCAACTGTTTCGTTGAATGCTTCGCTCGGTAAGTGGCCCTTTTTGCGTAGTAGATTATACTGCGCTTCAAGGATTCCGGCAAGCGCTCCCATGAGTGTACCACGTTCGCCAGTAAGATCGCTATAAACTTCTTTCTTGAAGTTGGTTTCAAATAAAAATCCGGAACCAACTCCTATACCTAACGCTATCACTTTATCCTTTGCCTTTCCACTTGCATCCTGGTAAATGGCATAGCTTGCATTTAAGCCTTGACCTTTCAAAAATTTTCTGCGCAGGCTTGTACCTGAGCCTTTAGGTGCAACTAACACAACATCCACATCTGCTGGTGGCACAATTCCAGTTTGGTCGTTATAAGTAATCCCAAAGCCATGAGAGAAATACAAAGTTTTTCCTTTCGTGAGATATTTTTTAAGTGTAGGCCAGAATGCAATTTGTCCGGCATCCGATAGAAGAAATTCGAGCACGGTACCTTTATCCGCAGCTTCTTCCAACTCAAACAGATCTTTTCCTTCCTCCCATCCATCTTCAATTGCCTTGTCCCAACTCTTCGTTCCTTTCCTTTGACCGACAATTACGTTGAACCCGTTGTCTTTCAGATTCAGGGCCTGTCCGGGACCCTGAACTCCATAGCCGAGAATAGCAATTGTCTCATCTTTCAGAACTTCAAGTGCCTTTTTTAACGGGAATTCTTCTCGTGTAACTACATTCTCGGTTACACCACCAAAATCAATTTTAGCCATAGGTTTATTTTTTTTCGATCTCTTTTAAAAATGCATCCAGATTATTCATGGAGCGCATGACGGCAACTCGCCCGGAACGAGCAAA
The DNA here is from genome assembly GCA_964408105.1 of uncultured Chitinophagaceae bacterium. Taxonomy (GTDB): domain Bacteria; phylum Bacteroidota; class Bacteroidia; order Chitinophagales; family CAIOSU01; genus BPHB01. The sequence continues at coordinate 1,913 of CAYOYI010000243.1, forward strand.
TTCCAACACACCATGCGGTTCTAATTTTTCAAACAGTTTTTGCGTCTCTTTTTGTGTCCCGGTTTTTTCAATTACGATGTAACCCTTCTCAATGGATAAAATGCGGGCATGACTTTCACGAACGATGTGTTCAATGCTTACACCATTGTCAGCGACTTTAACCGGCACTTTATATAAAGCAATCTCTTGCGTGATAACTTCTTTCTCTTCATGCACAAAAGCTTTAATCACATCTACAATCTTCTCTAATTGTTTCACTAATTTCTCAACGGTATCACGAGTTGTTTTAATAGTGATCGTGAAACGAAAAATACCCTTGATCTCGGATTCAGAAGTAGTCAAACTGTTGATGTTCAGATTTCTACGAGTAAAAACAACCGTAATGTGGTTAAGCAGACCGATGTTATTCTCCGTGAAAACGGAAATGGTGAACTCCCGCTCGCGCGAGAAATCGGTTGGGTCGTTGTAAATGGAATGTATGTTCGTCATGTCGTTTTCTTTTTATTCAAGCCTTACTTCTGATACACTGGCTCCCGAAGGTACCATCGGAAATACGTTTTCTTCCTTTTCAACTTTCACTTCGAGCAAGTAGGGCCCTTCGTGTGAAAGAAGCTTATCTAAAGAAGCGCTCAAGTCCTCTCGGTTTTCAATTCGATGCGCATCAATACCAAATGCTTTTGACAAACCAATAAAATCCGGATTGATCATTTCCGTGAATGAATAGCGCTTGTCAAAAAACAATTGCTGCCATTGGCGTACCATACCGAGGAAAGTGTTATTGAGAATGATGATCTTCACGGCCGCCTTTGTTTGGAAAATAGTAGCCATTTCCTGCAGTGTCATTTGGAAACCTCCATCACCTATAATGGCAACCACTTGCCTGTCCGGTCTTCCAATCTTTGCTCCTAAGGCTGCGGGTAAGGCAAAACCCATTGTACCTAACCCACCCGAAGAAATATTGCTGTAAGGCTTTTTAAACTTGTAATACCGGGTCGCCACCATCTGATGCTGACCAACATCAGTCACAATCACAGCCTCTCCCTTTGACTTTTCAGAGAGCTGATTGATCACTTCAGCCATTTTAATTTCTCCCTTACCCGGAAAGAACTCATGCTTGGTCACTTTTTCAAACTCGATCTTGTCACACTTTCTGAACTCTTCCATCCATTTTTTGTGACTGTTCTTTTTCACTTTTGGCAATAATGCTTTAAGCGCATCTTTTGCGTCAGCATTAATTCCAACTGCGGTCTTAACATTTTTATCAATTTCAGAGTGAGGGATCAATTTCTATGTGTATCACCTTTGCCTGTCTTGCGTATTTATTCAAGTCCCCGGTAACACGGTCATCAAAGCGCATCCCAACGGCAATCAATAAATCACACTTATTGGTGAGGACATTCGGTCCATAGTTACCATGCATTCCAAGAAAACCAGCATACAAAGGATGATCACAAGGAAGGGCTGACAATCCGAGCAAAGTCGAAGCAGCCGGGATACCCGTCTTTTCGACAAAATCCTTCAGAACATCTTGTGCCTTTGAAATAAGCACTCCGTGACCAACCAGGAGCAAAGGCTTTTGCGCTTTGTTGATCAATTCAGCAGCCGCAATGATATCTTTTTCATGCGCTCTTGGTTTAGGGCGATAGCTGCGAATCTTGCGGCACTTTTCATAACTATATTCCAATGTTCCGAACTGGGCATTCTTGGCAATATCTATAAGCACAGGTCCAGGACGACCAGTATTCGCAATGTAAAAAGCTTGCGCAATAGCCCATGGAATTTCTTCCGGCTTGGTGACTTTATAATTCCATTTTGTTACTGGCATCGAAATTCCTATCACATCGGTTTCCTGAAATGCATCCGTACCTAACAAATGAACCGGAACTTGTCCGGTGATACATACCATAGGAGTGGAATCAATCTGTGCATCAGCAATGCCCGTGATAAGATTTGTAGCACCTGGACCGCTTGTCGCAAAAACAACACCCGGTTTGCCCGTGACACGAGCATAACCTTGTGCGGCATGTGTTGCACCTTGCTCATGACGAACCAACACGTGATTGATCTTCTTGCGATAATCATAAAGCGCATCATAAATCGGCATGATCGCTCCACCCGGGTAACCAAAGATGGTGTCAACTCCTTCTTCAAGCAGTGCTTTCACCACCGCTTCTGATCCGGTTATTACTTTCTTAGTTGGCTTAACCTTCTTTTGTTTCCTGGATTTTGTGATTGTTCCCATGATCTATGTTTTCTACTCAGGCATCCGTCACACATCCTTCGGATGCAGATGAAACCTGTTTGCAATATTTATACAGATAACCATTCTTTGCTTTTAATGCCGGGGCAGACCATGCAGCTTTTCGCTTTTCAATTTCTGCCTCCGATAAATCAACGTTGATGGAATTATTTGCAGCATCAATTGTAATCTTATCGCCATCCTTGAGCCATGCAATCAAGCCGCCTTCCTGCGCTTCCGGTGAAATATGGCCGACTACGAAACCATGTGTTCCACCGGAGAATCTGCCATCGGTGATAAGTGCCACTTCATTTCCAAGTCCCGCTCCCATAATTGCAGAAGTCGGTTTGAGCATTTCTGGCATGCCCGGTCCACCTTTCGGACCTTCATACCTAATTACTACTACATCACCCTTCTTTACTTTGCCATTCATGATTCCATCAATCGCAGAAAACTCGTCATCAAAAACGCGAGCTGTTCCTTCAAACCGTTCACCTTCTTTTCCTGTGATTTTAGCGACTGCTCCTTTTGTAGCAAGATTGCCGTAGAGTATTTGAATGTGACCGGTTTTCTTGATTGGATTTTCAAATGGAACAATTACTTGTTGTCCTTCCGAAAGTGGCTTTAAATTCTTCAGATTATCAGCAATGGTTTTTCCGGTCACAGTTAAACAATCCCCTTTTATGAAATTTTCCTCCAGCAACATTTTCATTAACGCAGGAACTCCTCCGACCTCATGCAAATCTTCCATCAGGAATTTGCCGCTTGGTTTGAGATCTGCAAGAAAAGGAGTTTTGTCACTTATCTTTTGAAAATCATCAATCGTTAGTTTGATCCCAACTGCCTTTGCCATTGCAATTAGATGCAAAACCGCATTAGTGGAACCTCCCAAAATCATGACCAGAGTAATCGCATTCTCAAAGGCTTCCCTTGTCATGATATCAGAGGGCTTGATATTTCTTTCAAGTAAAAGTCTTACCGCCCTCCCGGCTTCTACACATTCACTTTTCTTCTCTTTGCTTAATGCCGGATTAGAAGAACTGTAAGGTAAACTCATTCCCATGGCTTCTATAGCAGACGCCATTGTATTCGCAGTGTACATTCCTCCACACGCACCTGCTCCGGGACATGCATGTCGGATAACATCATGAAATTCTTTATCGGAAATTTTACCTGAGAACTTCTCGCCCAATGCTTCAAATGCAGAGACCACATCCAGTTTTCTTCCATTCAATTTTCCTGACGCGATTGTTCCTCCATAGACCATCAAGGCAGGACGGTTTAACCGCGCCATAGCCATTAAAGCTCCAGGCATGTTTTTATCACAGCCAGCTATCGTAACCAATCCATCATACCATTGCGCTCCGGCAACGGTTTCTATTGAATCCGCAATTAAATCACGCGAAGGCAATGAATAACGCATCCCTTGAGTTCCCATCGAGATGCCATCGCTAACGCCAATCGTATTGAACTTTAACCCAACGAGGTCCACCTCTTTTACTCCTTTCTTCACTAAATCCGCCAAATCATTCAGGTGCATGTTGCAAGTATTCCCCTCATACCATGTGCTGACGATTCCTACTTGGGCCTTTTTCAAATCAGCTTCCGACAAGCCAACGCCATAAAGCATCGCTTGTGCCGCAGGCTGTGTTTCATCCTGCGTGATGGTCTTGCTGTATTTATTTAGTTCATCCATCAGATTATACCACTATGAGAATAGTCCCCGGTTCTGATATATTCCCGGTAGCGTTGAGATAATATATATCCGACCGTGTCTTCCCATTTCTTCTGAAACCTTTGATTATCAATACTCCTTATTCCGGCAACTTCCGCAGCCGTGCCCGTAAAGAATGCGCTGTCGGCATCCCGTAGTTGTTCAGGCGTAAATAATTCTTCCTTCACTTTTACTCCGATTTCCTTTGCAATCTCTAAAACTGTTGCCCGTGTTATTCCCGGAAGAATATGACCCGGAGGCGGTGTGTAAAGTACCCCATCTTTTTCATAAAAGAAATTCGAACCCGGTCCCTCTGCTACATGGCCGTTCATATCGAGTAACAACGCTTCATCAAATCCTTTTTGCTTTGCCTCGTAGGTTGCCAGAATTGAATTGGTATAATGCCCTGTAACCTTAGCTTCTACCACACATGAATGCGGATTTGGACGCTCAAAAGATGAGATCGTTACGTTTGCCAACTTATCACCCAAATACCTGTCCCACTTCCAGGCGGCAATGAACAGATTGGCTTCCTCGCTGGGAAGC
>CAYOYI010000244.1:0-6381 GCA_964408105.1 uncultured Chitinophagaceae bacterium
CGAAAGGTTTCAATCAACGGAGGGGAAAGGACTTATTGTGAAAACAAATGAAATGCGAAATGAAAAATGTTCATTCTATTTTATTTTTGAGTACGTAATTCTTAAAGACAGTATCTATTTGTACAACGTAGAAGCCTCTTTTAGAGAAATATAGTTGTCCACAAATAGCGGTCGTCTAAATGAGAAGTAATTGACTTTAAAATTTTTGCAAAACGGTAAACGATAAGTTTCAATAATACCCCGCCTTATAAGGATACCGCTTGTGATACAGGTCAGTAACTTCCAGCAAAACTCTTTTGCGCAGCTCATCAATATGCTGCTGCTTCAAAGCGGATATAAAAACGCACCGGTTATTGGTTTTTGCCTGCCAGGCACGCTGCAGTTCGGCCATCAGTTCGCGTTTCACATCATCAGACAGATATTCGTCAAAATAGTTTTGCTCGTACAGGTCGAGCTTGTTGAACACGATGATGATATTCTTGTCGCTGGCGCCAATTTCCGTAAGCGTTTGATTCACCACATTCATCTGGTCTTCAAAATGCGGATGAGAGAGGTCAACCACATGCAGCAGGATGTCAGACTCGCGCACTTCATCCAGCGTTGACTTGAAGCTCTCCACCAAATGATGCGGCAGCTTGCGGATGAATCCCACCGTATCGGACAGAAGAAAAGGCGTGGTTTCAATCACCACCTTGCGAACTGTAGTATCCAACGTTGCAAACAACTTATTCTCCGCAAATACATCCGACTTGCTGATGAGGTTCATCAGCGTTGACTTGCCTACATTGGTATATCCTACCAGCGCCACGCGAATTAATTCTCCCCTTGATTTCCTTTGGGTTGCATTTTGCTTGTCAATCTTTTCGAGCTTGTCCTTTAGTACCGAGATCTTATCCTTGACAATACGTCTGTCGGTTTCGATTTCCTTTTCACCTGCGCCTCTCATTCCGATACCACCTTTCACACGGTCAAGGTGCTCCCACATTCCTTTTAGCCGGGGAAGCAGGTAAAGCATTTGCGCCAATTCCACCTGCACTGTTGCTTGCTGGGTACGTGCACGCTGGGCAAATATGTCAAGGATCAGCATGCTCCGGTCTAGAATTTTGCAACGCAGTTCTTTTTCAATGTTCCTTTGCTGTGCCGGAGAGATTTCATCATCGAAGATCACAAGGTCAATTTCCTTATCCTGGACATACTTCTTTATTTCCATGAGTTTGCCCTTGCCGACATAGGTACGCGGGTCGGGATGTTCCACTTTCTGGAAAAAGCGTTTCTCCGTTTTTGCCCCAGCAGTCATCGTGAGGAAAGCCAGTTCATCGAGGTACTCGTTAAGCAACGATTCCGGCTGTTGAGGCGTAACTAACCCCACCAGCACCGCATGTTCCTCAACTCCGTTCTTCGATACGCGTGTAAGTGGCTCTATCAAATCGTTGTTCGTTAAAAAATGGGGCTTGAAGTTAGGATAGAATTATAACTCCGGTGGTGCCAAATGAAATACGGGGACGAAGGGATCAGCTTATGCCAGCGGCATTTCCATGCCAAATTGTATCCGGCACCAGAGGATGAGTTCGCGAACTTCATCCTCACCCAGCATGCGAATCGCTTTTTGCAATTCCTTTTGAAACAATTCAGGATCGAAGCTTACCTTCTGTAGAATTTCCTTTGAATACTCAAGCATACTCTTGGTCATCGTCAATAATTTTCTGTCGCAAATATGTATCTAAAAATTAGAAAAACAATCATGCTGTTATCAGGATTTTATCAATGAGTTATCAACAAAACATCAAAATACGCAGCATTACTTATAATTAAGCAGCATTAACGCGTAATGGTTTTAGCGTAGTATCAGGATGGGGATTAAAAGATGTTAAGAAATTTACGTCATTCCGACAATAAGGTCTGCGGGTTGAGTCGAATGAAGCAATCCCCTCCTTACTATCACAGGGGATTGCTTCTCCCGATGCTTAGGCTGCATGCAATGCTATCGGGATCGCAATAACGTAAATTTCTCATGGAAACCGTGTTTAATCTTTACAGAATCACCCGATAAGTTGTTAACTTGAGAGCAAAACCATTCGAGATGCAAACCCCTTTAGAACGATTTCTGGAGCATGAAAAGAAAAATCCTGACGCGATCTTCTTTAACCAGCCCATCGCGGGTAAATGGCATACTTATACCTTCCGGCAGGTTGGAGATGAAGTGAGAAAAATTGCAGCTTACATTCATTCGCTCAATCTGCCGCGAGGCTCAAGGATCGGGCTGGTTTCAAAGAACTGCGCGCACTGGATCATGTCTGATCTCGCCATTATGCTGAGCGGAAATGTTTCGGTGCCGCTCTATCCGAACATCAATGCCAAGACCATCCGTTATGTGATGGAGCACAGTGAGGCCAAGGTTTTATTCGTTGGAAAACTGGATGACTGGGATTCTATGAAATCTGGAGTACCGGATAATGTTCATTGCATTTCATTTCCCTTTTACGGGCCTGAAGGTTATAAAAAGTGGGATGACATTTTGAAGAGCACCCAGCCGCTTGCAAAATACGATCCGATCCGAATTGATGATCTGCTCACGATAGTTTACACATCAGGCACCACCGGCAATCCAAAGGGTGTGATGTTAAGATGCAAGGCGATTTCTTATGCCATGTCGCAGGCCTTAACCGTATTAGATCTGGGAAAGAAGCGTCATCGCCTGTTCTCCTATTTGCCCTTGTCGCATATAGCGGAAAGGATGTTCGTTGAAATAAACTGCCTGTGGATCGGAGCCGAAGTTTTCTTTGCAGAATCGCTCGACCTGTTCGTTAAAAATCTGCAGGAGGCACAGCCGACATTATTTATAGGTGTTCCGCGCATCTGGACGAAATTCCAAATGGGTATTCTTGAAAAGTTGCCGCAAAAGAAAATGAACACCCTGCTCTCAATTCCTATAGTTTCTTCATTGATAAAAAACAAGATCAGGAAAGGCTTGGGACTGCATAAGACAGAATACTTTTTCAGCGGAGCTGCTCCCATTCCCGCTGCCTTACTGGCATGGTACCAGAAACTTGGCGTCAACATCCAGGAAGTGTATGCGATGACAGAAAACTGCGCTTACTCCCATTTCACGCGACATGATAATATCAAGATTGGCCATGCCGGGCAACCGATGCCGGGAGTGGAGGTGAAAATCAGTGAGAACGGTGAACTGCTCGTGAAGTCGGAAGCAAATATGGATGGATACTACAAAGAACCGGAACTGACTGCCAAAGCTTTGAAAGACGGATGGTTGCACACCGGAGATACTGCCGTCATTGACAGCGAGGGCTTTGTTAAGATTACCGGAAGAGTGAAGGAGATTTTTAAAACCGACAAAGGAAAATACGTTTCCCCGACTCCAATAGAGATGAGTCTGCTGAAAGACCAGCACATCGAGCAGGTGTGTGTGGTGGGAGCAAACTTGCCCCAACCAATTGCACTTATAGTGTTGTCGGAGGATGCGCGTAAGAAGCAGCAGGATTCAGTTAAGCAAAGCCTTCATTCCACTCTGGAAGTTCTGAATCCAACGCTTGAATCACACGAGCGACTCAACAAGATGGTAGTTGTAAAAGAAACCTGGACGGTCGAGAATAATGTTCTGACACCAAGCCTGAAGATAAAGCGGGGAGCAGTTGAGGAGAGATATAACGGCAATTTCCTGGTGTGGTATTCTCAGAGTGAGACTGTGGTTTGGGAATCGTGAAAAAAATCTTTCCAGGTAAAGAAAATTGAACCTTCAGTTTGTCGTTTAACTCCCGACTTGTTTTAACAAAATTTCGGGTATTCATTTAGCGTAATATCTTTGTGAACCTTTTGAAAAAGCTATCCTTCATAGTAATTGTACTGTTTGCCCTTTACCTTTCCGGCCAATCGCAGGAAATTAAGGTAAGCGGGATTGTCCTTTCCAAAACTGACAGCCTTCCGGTTCAGTACGCTCACATTACCAATGTTACCAGGCAACGCTTCGTAACCACCAGAGACTCCGGTGAGTTTATGATCTATGCCAATTACAATGATGTGATCCACATCACAGCAATCGGATTTCATGTTTACCGTTTTGAGGCAGATTCATCGTTGGATTTCAGCCTACCCCTGGTTTTTCTGCTGGCTCCGGCCGAATACGGCCTGGACACTATCACGATTACTCCTCTTCCTCCGAGAGAACTTTTCGGCAAAGCTTTCCTCAGCCTCCAGTTAGAAGATGACAAACCTGATCTTCATATCATTCCGGAAAACTTAAATGAGATTGAATACCCAACCGATGCCAGAAGTGTTCGGACAAGATATCCAAATGAAGGCGGTCTTGGAGTGAATGTTCCTTTGGGTAAAATATTTAAGGGCATGCGCCCCGATAAGATCAGTGATGAACGAAAAGCAGAGAATGAAGCCAGAGCTATATGGGAAGAAATTGAGCGAAAGTACGGAAATGAGATAGTCGGCAGGCTTACCGGACTGAAAGAAGAACAAGAGATCGTGGAATTCAAGAAATTCTGTAATCTCTCAAACGATTACATCCTGAATCACAAAGAATATGATGTGGCTTTGGCAGTGATGGACTGCTACAAGGAGTACGAAAGCAAGAGTAAATAATCCGCCTTATTCATTCATCCCGAAATCACCTGAAGTGGGTTCTTTGGGAAGCTTTTTCAAATCTTTCTTGATCTGCTCCACTTCGTTCCTGAGATTCTTTAGTTCTGTTTTTGTTTCATCATGAGCTGCCTTTTCAGCTTCAAACAATTCCTGCTGTTCCTGGATGGCACGAGTGAGGACAACGGTCAGCCTTGCATAGTCCATTGACCATGAGTTGGCGGATTCGTTTTCAGGCTTTTGAACTACCTCGGGGAAAAGCTTGTAAACATCCTGGGCGATGAATCCCATATCGCGTTTTTCCGAAATGACGCCTGTACCTTCTAATTTTCCTCTTGTATCATGGTGATATTTTTCCCACTTGTAGTAGAGCGGATCGAGTTGCATCACTTTTGGTAAAACCCGGCCAATGTCTTCACGTTCCTTTTTGAATCTACCGTCAGAATATGTTGTCCAAGCATTCGCCAAGCCTTGCCCACTTGTACTAACCTCGTTAGGTAATGTAATTCTATAAGAAGGGGAGGCTACACCTAAACCAACATATCCCTGAGAATTAGTGATCGTGAAATGCGGTATGGCAGCAAAAGCAGCATCGTTTGTATTTCCCGGACTTATTGCAAAGCTGGAGCTGTTATATTGAGTACCAATAGACCAAACCACGTTGGATGTACCTCTTACCAGATTAATATATTGACTATGTATTTCCCCGCTTACGGGATCCTGTGGTTTGGTAATAGATAATCCTCCATGATAATTTTTGTTATGTCCGTAGTTGGAATTTCCTATAGATAACATTGGTCCATTGGTGTTTCCCGGATTTTCCATTTCAAAATCAAACAAGGCATTAAAGTTTGTGATTGAAGTGCCGGAGGAAGAAGTGCCGATAGAAAACCTGTCAATCGCAGTTGTGGAATTATGATCATCACCCACGCCAAGGCGAAGCTCCGACTGGTCGGCTGCGTTGTTGTAACGAGCCATAAACAAAAGGTCATCATTGTCACTATCTAACCCACTGAAAACCGGGCCACCGGAGAAATACAAAACACTTCCATAATTGCCGCCTCCCGGACTAACGGTATTGATCAATCCGATTCGCACATCACCCGCAACCTGCAATTTATTTGTCGGAGTGAACGTGCCGATTCCCACCGAACCGCTTCCGCGGGCAGTAAGCACATCCGCTCCTTCCAACTCTACATTGAAGATTGCTTCCGAACCATTTTCCTCTAACGTAACAATGTGATCCTTGCTGGTTTGGAATCTCATGTAATTCGGTGAATTAAACAAAAGATCTGACCCGCTGTTTTGGATATAATAGTTAGCATTCGTGAGATACAACCTGTTCGTAGCTCGGATATCACCAGTTACATCTAATTTAAAAGCCGGAGCATTGTTTCCAATTCCAACCTTGTCCGTAAGCGAGTTTGCATACATGCTTCCTGTACCGGCATCTTTCCAATCAAAGTCGTCCACATTAAATAAGCCACTGTTTCCACCCTGACTGAGGCTCCAATTCACATCTATGCCGCTCTTGGAAATGTTGAGCTGTTGAATTTCATTTGTCGGATTAAAATCAGCATCATTAATACTAAAGCTCGTTTGATTACCATCGGAAATAAGAATGGTAACATTTGCCCCCGCTGAAGTGGACGTAAGAGTTTGAAGTTCATTGGTTGAATCCTTATCAAAATCATTCGGATCGGTTGGAATTGTAGCGGTAAGTGTTGTGCAAGGGTCAACCAAAACCAATTGCTGATTCCCGGCATTATAGAACAT
>CAYOYI010000245.1:0-6373 GCA_964408105.1 uncultured Chitinophagaceae bacterium
GATGTAAACGATTCCTGGGCTCCGCAACCTTAGAATGTTTTAAATCTTCCTACCCTGCTATTGCCTGAATGAGGTCATACTCCGTAATGATGTGAGTGTTGCCCTGACGGTCTTTTACAAGAACAGCACTATTGTCTTTACTAATAAGAGAAGATATTTCTCTTGTTGTGGCATTTAACTCAACAAAAGGAAATGGTTTAGCCATCACTTCCGCCACTTCCTTTAAGGCATCATTGGGATCATTCAATAATTTGTCAAGTATCACATGCTCCGACACTGCGCCAACGATTGAGCCATTATCCGTCACCGGCAATTGTGAAATGCTGCTGGCCTTCATTAGTGCGATAGCCTCTCTTAATGGTTTCTGTCTCGATATGGTAACAAACTGCTTCAAGGCTTTCTTATGAATGATGCTTTCCGCATCAGGCATTTCAATATCAATGAATCTGCGGTCACGAAGCCATTCATCATTGTAAAGCTTTGCGACATAACGGCTGCCGTGATCGTGAAAAACCACAACAACAACATCATCTTCCTTCAGTTGATCCTTCATTTGCAATAAACCCGCCACCGCTGAACCGGCAGAGTATCCGACAAAAATTCCTTCCTCCTTAGTAATTCGCCTTGCCATAAGCGCTCCGTCTTTATCGGTCACTTTTTCGAAATGATCGATAACCTTAAAATCAACATTGGAAGGGATGATGTCCTCCCCGATTCCTTCAGTTATGTAAGAGTAAATCTCCTTTGGATCTATCTTCCCGGTCTCATGATACTTTTTCAAGGCGGAACCATAGGTATCAATCGCCCAAACTTTCACATTGGGATTTTTCTCTTTTAAAAATCTGCCAGCACCTGAAACTGTCCCGCCCGTGCCACAACCTACAACCAGATGTGTAACCTTCCCTTCTGTCTGCTCCCAAATCTCCGGGCCGGTAGTTTCATAGTGTGCCTGAGTGTTCGCAAGATTATCATATTGGTTCACGTAAAACGAGTTTGGCGTTTCTTCGGCAATTCGTTTTGCTGTAGCATAGTATGACCGGGGATCATCAGGTTCAACGTCTGTCGGGCAAACAATCACCTCTGCTCCTACCGCTTTCATCACATCTATCTTTTCTTTTGATTGCTTGTCCGTAGTTGTGAAAATGCATTTATAACCTTTTACAATTGCACAAATAGCTAATCCCATTCCCGTGTTTCCTGAAGTACCTTCTACTATTGTACCGCCTGGTTTCAGAAGTCCTTTTTTCTCTGCCTCTTCCACCATCTTTAATGCCATTCGGTCTTTAATACTATTGCCGGGATTGAAGAACTCCACTTTTGCCAATACGGTGGCCTTCACGCCTTTAGTAACACGGTTGAGTTTAACCATTGGGGTTTTGCCGATTGCCTCGAGGATATTGTTGTAGTACATGATTATTTGCGAAGCTAAAATTACCGAAATCAGCATTAGGGAAATTTTAGTTTTGCACATCAGATCCGATGACCCCCCTCAAGAAGAATAGTTCAGTTTGAATCTATGCAAAGAATAGTTAAAACACCCGTATTTCCTAACTTGCCGTAAAAAGAATATGCGCGAGGCCTTCTTCAATCAACAAGAACTACCGCTGGTAATTGAACCCGACAGTGATCCTTCTGCGGAACACCTTATCGCGTGGATTGATAAGCACCAGAATGAATTATCACAAAAGTTATTGAAGCATGGTGCAGTATTATTCCGCGGATTTGACACCAGCACCCCTAAACTTTTTGAAGACGTAGCTAAGAAAGTTGATCCGGATTTGAAAAACGATTATCTCGGCACATCTCCGCGTGATCGAGTTGAAGGAACCACTTATGTCTTTTCAGCCAGCGAGTTGCCCGGCTACTACCCTATCATGCAGCATTGCGAGATGAGCTATATGAATCATCCGCCAAGGAAGTTGTTTTTTTATTGCGATGTTGAGCCGGAATTTGGCGGGGAAACCCCTATTTGAAACTTCAGAAAAGTTTATGCTGATATAGAAAAAAACATCCGCGAAGAGTTTGATAAAAAAGGAGTGCTGCATGTAAGAAATTATTCGGGCTTAAATGGCGGAAAAAAATTCAACCTGTGGGAATTAAAGCGCTGGGATCAGATATTTCTTACAACCGACAAGGCAGAAGTTGAGCGCCAATGCAAGGAGAACCACATGGATTTCGAGTGGAAGGATAACGGAAATCTTCGGATCACCCACAAAAACCCCGCTTCTATCAAGCATCCTAAAACTCAGGAGCCAGCCTGGTTTAATCACCTTCAGGTTTTTCATGTTGCCGCAGCACCATTAGAATATGAAAAGATACTGACCCATCAAATGCGTGCAAAGACTCTGATCTGGACAATGTTCCTGAAGTTGATAGTTCCGATCAAAAAGATGACCACCAAGCCCATTGACCAAAGCATGAACGTGCTTTTTGGTGACGGCACCGAAATTCCTGACAGCTATGTAAAGCACATCGAAGATGTCATTTGGAAAAACATTGTGATCTTCCCATGGAAGAAAAATGACATCATTGCTATTGATAATTATAGTACTTCACACGGCAGAATGCCTTACGAAGGCAAGAGGAGGATTCTGGTGTGCTGGAGCGCGTGAGTTAGTTAATCAGTTGACTGGTTAATTAGTTAATTAAACCGATTAACAGACAACTGCTTAACAAATCAACGAATAAACCCCCTCCCTCTTCTTTCCAATAGTATCTTCATCCGGAAAGCTTCGCGCGGATCAAATTGGAAAACTTCTTCTTCAATTATTTCAAATCCGGGAGTATAATTTGCTTTTATTGCTTTATCAATTGCGCTTACACCCTCTTCAGCTTCAATTTTATCCAACCCTTCCATCATCATAGCAGGCTGCGGTTTTTTAAAAACTTTCTGAGGCTTGTAAGCCTTCTGTTTTATTTCAGTTTTCTTTTTTGGTTTTTCAAACTGCTTGAAGATTTCGGGTATTGGAATTTCTTCCGGTGAGCCGGCTTCCTGTTTAGGCCTATCATTCTCGCGGGTTTCCGGAGTTTGCTGAGTCTCCCACGGCAATGGTTGTCCTTTTCCTTGTAACTTTTGCGCGCCTTTCAATAGCCGAAAAAGCAGGAAGATGCCAAGAAAAACTAAATAGATGATGGTTTCTATATCCATTTATTGCGCAGCACTCTGCGGGTAGTTGCTTCTCTGCTCTGCAAATCTATTAATTTTGACAGCCGCTAAAGCAATTTTTATGCATCTGAAAGAGGCAACCCGGAATATTCTTAAAGACCTTCGCTTGTTTCTTGAGTCGGTGGATGGCAGCGCCTATACCACACCTCTTGAAATTCTATCCAAGGCCACCATCGGACAACATTCTCGGCACACTATTGAGTTTTTTCAATGCCTGGTGGAGCAGCAGAAAGGCGGAACCGTTAATTATGACTTAAGAAAACGTGATTCAACTATTGAGAGTCAACCCGAAGCTGCTCTGGAAGCGTTGAATAAGATTGAGCTGCAGTTGCAAAATCAGCTCTCTAATAAACCTGTAAAACTGGAAATTTCTTTAACGAATCAGAATGGCCTGCCTGATAAAATAGATTCATCATTCTTCAGGGAGTGGACATATGTTTTGGAGCATGCTGTTCATCACATGGCCATTATCAGGATCGGATTAAGCGTAATTTCCCCGCAACAAGTTTTACCGGAAAGTTTCGGAATTGCGCCATCAACAATTAAGTATCGTCAACAATGTGCACCATAACTTATCTGCCAACAGGCAAAGATTCTTTCATTTTCACATCCAACAGGGATGAAAGCAAGATTCGCCCTACTCATCACCCGTCTGTAGATGATGCCGGTGAACTCAAGTTACTTTACCCAAAAGATTCAATAGCCGGTGGAACATGGGTCTGCCTTTCGAACCATAATCGCGTAGCAGGCCTGATGAACGGAGCATTTGAAAGGCATGAATGGAAGCCCCCCTACCGGCTAAGCAGAGGAATCGTATTGCTGGACCTGATGAAAAGCGACCGGCTGGATGATTTTCTAAATGATTACAATCTGGAAGGTGTTGAGCCTTTTACCGTAATAGTTTATGACAATGGGCAAATCACCGAATTACGCTGGGATGGAAAGCAGAAACACAAAAAAATAATTGATACAGGCAAGCCACAGATTTGGTCATCTGCCTCATTATATCCAAGGCTGGTAAGAGAAAAACGCGAGGGATGGTTTGCGAAGTGGCTTGAAAAAAGAAAGGAATTTCTTCAAAAAGACATCCTTGAATTTCATCGTTTTGGTGGCGAAGGAGACCCGGAAAATGATTTCGTAATGAATCGCTTTGATATCGTGCAGACCGTCAGCATTACCAGCATCATAAAGAAACCTGATACCGCAGCGATGACCTACAACGATCTTGTTGCCAATAAAACCTCAGAGACCAGCATTCCGTTAGACCGTGAATGGCAGCCTGTTGAAACGCATTAAGCTCTCCCCTTTTTACATCCGGCTGACTCATTGGGAATTCTGGCCGTTTTACGTCATTTACTTTCCCATTTTCTTTTACATCATTTATGCAATGATCAGGGAGCGATCACTTTTCTTTTTCAGCGCATCAAACCCCGGCATCGAAACCGGAGGGGTTTTCGGAGAATCCAAAATCAGCATCCTAGACAAAGTGCCGGTTGACCTGAAGCCAAAAACCATTTTCGCAAAATCAGATGACTCATCAGAAGCTGTGAGAACAATGATGGAACGCTCAGGCATCTCGTTTCCTCTGATAATTAAACCTGACGTGGGGGAAAAAGGATTTCTGGTTGAAAAGATCAGCGACTTCCAAACGCTTGTTAATTACCGCAAGCGATTTAAGATTGACTTCATCATCCAGGAATTTGTCAGCCTGCCTTATGAATGTAACTTGCTATACTATAAGATCCCCGGTGAACATTCCGGCAATGTGCTCTCAATAACCAACAAAGAATTTCTGAACATCACCGGAAACGGCAAAGCAACTGTGCTGGATCTGATGAAAGAAAAACCGCGGGCTGTTCTGCAAATGAATAGAATGAAAAAAGAAAAGCCGGATTTAATGAAGTTCATTCCGAAATCCGGTGAAATCGTAAAAATCGAACCGATCGGGAATCATGCACGAGGCACTGCGTTTCTTGACGGAAGGAATTTGATCAACGATGAGGTTGTTGAGGCCTTTGATAAGATTGCAAACAGGATTCCCGGAATGTTTGTTTACCGATTCGATCTAAAATGCAAAAGCCCTGATGATTTGAAAACCGGTGATAACATCAAATTGGTTGAGGTCAATGGCGCTGGAGGCGAGCCTACACATATTTACCAACCTGGTTATTCTTTGGTAAGAGCGTGGAAGGATTTGTTTCAGCTATGGCGCATCATCCATAAAATCAGCAGGATTAATCACAGCCAGGGTGTTCCTTATATGAGTTTTAATGAAGGAATTACCAGGATAAGAAATTACAGGAATTACAAAGCACACATTCAACTATGATTTTTTATGTAACCCACTATTTTGTTGGTCTTGTCATAAGCTTTATCGGGTCATTGCCACCGGGTGTTATCAGCTTAACGGTAATGCATGCTTCTGTAAAAAAATCCATAAAGCATGGACTGATGGTTACTGCAGGCGCTTCTTTGCTTGAGTTTTTTCAGGCATTTGTGGCGGTATATTTCAGCAGCTTCATTGCGGGAAATTCTACTATCCAAAGTATCATTCATTATAGTGCGGCTCCGGTATTTGCTTTGCTGGGGCTTTCCTTTCTTCTTAAAAAAAGCACACCGGCAGGGGCAGCCCCCCAATCCAGTTCATCATCAAGTTTTGTAAAGGGGATACTCGTTGCTTCCGTGAATCTTCTTGTAATACCCTTCTGGATATTCTGGTCAACTTACCTTGCAGCAAATAATTGGATCAAGCTGGAGTTAATCTCAATCACCATCCTCACAACCGGTATTGTCAGCGGCACATTTTTAGCTTTAGGCACCTATGCATGGTTTGGAAGGTTGATTAAAAACAAAGTAGAGCAAATAGGCCACTGGATTGACAGGATAGTAGGTGGGGCTTTTATTGCTTTCGCCATTTATCACGCTGTTAAAATGTTAGGCTGAACTTTATTTATCCTCTGTTAAATCTTTCCTTTCTTTGCCTGCAACTAATGTAAAGAGTGGCAAAAGCGAAAGAGCAAAAACACGATCCCATTTCAATCAAGCTGTTGAAGTACCGATACCTTATTGTGTTCGCTGCCTCAATCCTCGTTTACGCAAATGCATTTAACAACGACTACAATCTGGACGATGAACTTGTAACAAGAAATCACAAACTCACATCGCGCGGAATTGAAGCCATCCCCGATATTTTCTCACAACCATATT
>CAYOYI010000246.1:0-3149 GCA_964408105.1 uncultured Chitinophagaceae bacterium
GTTGTGAAATAAAGTGCATTCTGATCTGTGATAAAATAGCGATCACCTGACATGCTGGCCGGGCATTGCAAATGCCAATTTACAAAACGTCCTCGTTGCAAACGAGGACGAGAGAACTAAAATTTCCCATTACAAGAGAAGATGCCTACTCGTACTTCTTCCTGTACTTCTCGTACAGCATCTTATGCAGGTCGGTGAGGTCACTTTGCCTGCCGGAGATGAAGGCTATCTCCACGTTGCTCGTCTTCATATCGAGAATATCCCCGGAGGAGATGATCAGTGTCGCATCCTTGCCAATTTCCAGCGTGCCTGTTGTCGCATCAATGCCTAAGATCTTTGCGGGGCTGGCGGTGATGGAGGTAAGGGCTTCTTCTTTACTCAAACCATAAGCAACAGCGCTTCCGGCTTCAAACGGTAGCGAGCGCTGCTCCCAGCTTCCCGAGAGGCTCATGCAGAATTCAACTCCCGCACTTTTCAAAAGCACAGGCAGGCGGTAAATGATATCAATGTCATCATCAGGCTTTGCGGGAAGATCGAAGATCGGCTGCAGCACCACAGGGATGTTGTTTGCTTTCAGGCGGTCAGCGATCATCCACGAATCCCTGCCGCCAACCACCACCATTTTTACATTGAAGCGGTTGCAGAAATCCATTGCCTCAATCATTTCGCTGGCGCGCTCCACGCTGACGAAAAGTTTTTTCGTTCCGCTGAAAAGCCCTCGCATGGATTCAAACCTTTGGTTGGTCTCCGCAGGAGATTTATTTTCTGAGTAAGCCTTCGCCTCCGCGAAAAAATCTTCAAGCTTGTTCACCTCTTCATTGTATTTCTCATTGGCTTTCATGCCGCCCGGCTCGCCCCACCATCCCGATGAATTGAATTTTGAAGGCCAGTTGAGATGAATGCCGATGTCGGTCTTGTAAGCGGCATCTTCCCAGTTCCAGGCATCCAACTGCACCACCGATGACATCCCCGAAATTCTTCCTCCTGTCGGTGTGACCTGCGCGAGCAGAATTCCGTTCGAGCGTATGGTCGGGATGATCTTTGAATCGGTGTTGTACGCGATAATAGACCGCACATTCGGATTCAGGTCTCCTGTTTCACTGAAATCACGTGTCGCGCGCACGGCATCAATTTCAGTAAGCCCAAGCGTAGTATTCACCGCGATCAACCCGGGATAAATATGTTTACCGGCAGCGTTGATGATGCGGGTGTTGTCGTCCGGCATGGCTAGTTGCGCTTCACCAACGAAGGTGATCTTGCCGTTTTCAAACTGTATCATTCCACTTTCGATGACCTCCCCATTACCAACATGTATTGTTGCTCCTTGCAAAATGATCTTTTGTTTTTGTGGTGGGGCGGGGGTTGGGACTTGGGCAGGTGAGTGAAAAGAGAGTGCAGTGCATAAAAACAATATAATCATCCCCAGGAGGCGCATCGCCTCACCCTGAAGCGCTTCGCTGTCTGTCCCTCTCCGAAGGAGAGGGAAAAACGTCCGGACTCCCTCTCCTTTGGAGAGGGGCGGGGTGAGGCTTCTGCTATTCATCATACCCTCCCATGTCATCGCAGTGATAAATGCGCTCAGAAGCGGAGCCGGCTTTCTGCGTTTTTTCTCCGGCTTTTTTCGCTGCCAGCATTTTCTGTATCAGCCTTGCACGCTCTTCCGCAATTTCTTTTCTCAGCTCCATGTCCTTTTGTGAATCATAAAAGCAAATGCCGTCAACAAAAGTCTTTTCCGCTTTCGCATAAACCGATAATGGATTGCCTGACCAGATCACCACGTCAGCATCTTTTCCCACTTTGATGCTGCCGGTGCGGTCGTCAATACGCAGCATTTTCGCAGGATTCAGCGTGACGGTTTTCCATGCTTCTTCTTCCGTCAGTCCGCCATATTTAATTGTCTTGGCTGCTTCCTGGTTGAGCCTTCTTCCCATTTCAGCATCATCGGAATTGATAGCGGTGTTCACGCCAACGCGCGTCAGGATAGCCGCATTATGCGGGATGGCCTCGATCACCTCATACTTATATGCCCACCAGTCGGCAAAGGATGATGCATTCACGCCATGCGCTTTCATTTTATCAGCCACTTTGTATCCTTCAAGAATGTGCGTGAAAGTATTCACTCTGAAACCGAATTGTTCAGCCACTTTCATAAGCATGTTGATCTCCGACTGAACATAGGAATGGCAGGTAATGAATCGCTTTTTGTTAAGAATCTCCAAAAGAGTTTCTAATTCCAAATCCCTGCGCGGGGGAATTGCAACAGACTTTTCCTTTTTCGACAATGCAGCAAAGGTTTTTTGCTTCTGCTCATATTCTTTCGAACGGGTGAAATAGTCAACGTAGATCTGCTCCACGCCCATGCGTGTTTGCGGATAACGCGGGTAAGGCGATTCCCAATTCGAACGCTTCACATTTTCTCCCAAAGCGAACTTGATGAACTGGGGAGCGTTCTCAATTTTCATTTTCTCAGGCGAATAACCCCACCGGAATTTTATTATCAGAGATTGTCCTCCGATGGGATTTGCAGAACCGTGCAATAATTGAGCAGCCACAACACCGCCTGCCAGTTGGCGGTAGATGTTGACGTCTTCCGAATTCACCACATCACCGATGCGTACTTCAGCAGAACTGGAATGTGCCCCATCATTCACGCCACGACTGATGGCGATGTGTGAATGTTCATCAATAATTCCGGAGGTCACAAATTTTCCGCGAGCATCAATAACCTTTGCATCGGCAGCAGATAAATCTTTTCCAACGGCAGCAATCTTTCCAGCCCTGATGAGCACATCAGTGTTTTGCAGCACACCGTCTTTTTCATTAGTCCAGACGGTTGCATTTTTTATTAAAACGGTTTCCTGTTTCGGTACACCTGAATATCCGTAAGCCGTGAAAGGGTAGGTGACTTTTCCGGGCGGTTCTGGTTTCTTTTGTTCTTTCTTTTCTTCTTTTTTCTCAAGCGCTTTTTCAAACTTCATCTCCCAATTGATCCATCGTCCGGTACTCAGTTGTCCCTTGCCCGACCACCTGTCTTTTTCAATCAAACCGCTCAGGCGGATAACCTGCGTGGAATCTTTGTTGATGGATTCGTTGAACGAAATCGAAACCATATTGTCATTGCGTGAAAACTGAACATCGTTCTTTGTAGT
>CAYOYI010000246.1:3159-4513 GCA_964408105.1 uncultured Chitinophagaceae bacterium
CCCGCACTTTCGTTTTGAACGGGCTGCCTTCAATCGTGAATTGAAAGCGCTTGTCATCAACGGTAAGCGCGTAAGTGCCGTCAATGTTTTCGAGGTTGGAATTATCGATGACAAATTTTTGTCCCTGCACCCAATTCTCAACGATGCGGGTGTTTTCATCAAACAGCTTTCCGCTGGTGATGATGAAGTTGGCGAGCTTCCCTTTTTCAAGACTGCCAAGTTTATCCTGCACGCCAAGCATTTTTGCTGGCGTGAATGTCAATGCCTTCAATGCAGCCTGTTCCGGTAATCCGTTTTTTATTGCCTTTTGAAGATTGCCAAGAAAAATATTTTTCTCTTTCAATCCGGAAGTAGTAATCGTGAATTCAATGCCTGCGGCATTCAGCACGGAAAGATTTGTGGGAGCAAGTTCCCAATGCTTCATGTCGGAGAGATTGATGTTCAGCGCATCATAAGGGTCTTCCACATCATAGGCTTCGGGGAAATTCACCGGAACTATGATGACTGCATTAGTCGCCCTGATGTCATTGACGCGCTTGTATTCATCACCAGCACCCTTGATGATGTACTGCACTCCGAATTCATCACCGACTTTATCTGCCCGCAGCAAGGAAAGAAAATCACCAACCTCGAAAATCTGCGGAACACTTTGAAGCTTATTCCACGCATCGAGGGAGATATTGTAAGGCACCTTTCCGGCAGCTTCCGAATACCATTTTGAATCGAGATAAGATTGTCTCAACAGCGCAATTGCTCCCAACAGCGAACTTGGATAATCTTGCAGTGATGAGCCTTTGTCGAAAGAGTAGTGAGCAGATGCAACGCCTTTTACAGTTTCTTCATTTTCCAGTTTGTTGCCAAGCGTTACCAATATACCTGAACCGCGGGCAATGCCATCTTTTTGATGAGTGAGCGCTACCCCGAATCCAAGCTTGCGAAATTCACCGGCTGCCTTCTCGTCAACCTTCCATAGCTCATCGGCTCTCACTTCCGGCTTTATGGCCTCATTCCAGCCAAACGCCCCCTTTTTAGATGATTCGAAGTGCGCTTTCTTCCAACGCTCATCGCCATCCGGTTTTTTTACCGCCTCAATTCCGTAATCAGCGTACAGGTCAATAAAGGAAGGATAGATGTGCAAGCCATGCAGGTCAATTTTTACTGCGTTTTCAGGAATTTCAATTGCATTTCCGACATCAACCACCTTTCCTTTTTGGATCAGCAATGTTGCATTTTCTAAAGTAGTCTGAAAATCCTGATGGATTACAGCGTTGGTGAAAGCAAAGGTTTCGGGCCGCTGGTCGGAAATACCGTTTACCGGGAAGGTTTCCTGGGCGAGCAGGATACCAAACAATGC
>CAYOYI010000246.1:4523-6367 GCA_964408105.1 uncultured Chitinophagaceae bacterium
AAGCAGGCAAGACCTCTTTTCATAATACTAAGGTGGACGAATTTACTATAATTTAGCTCCCCTCCTTTTTGAAAATGGACAAGGTAATTCAATTCAAGGACATAACCGGTTTTTATACCGACCAGAGCAGCAGGTAGAAGGGTAACAGACAACTTTTAAAGCTACTCTTAGCACAGCTTAAAACTATCTTTTCAATCAAGCCTTTCATTTCTTGGATTCTTATGTTGCAGTTTCGTTGACTAACATAATCTTTCATTTGTTCGTGATAGTAAGATTCACAACTTTCATTGGGGGGAACGCCTAAAACCCTTTGGTGTAACTTAATGAAATTATCGTAAAATTTATGTGCGATTTGACCTACCTGATATTCGAGAATTCTATAAACAAGTAATTTTCTTTGTTCATTAGAGATGATTCCAATTCTTAATTCATCTTCTTGCTGGCTCGATTGAATGCAAATCAAATTCTGCTCAATTATTGATGTTAGAAAATCTGGAATTTTGTTTTCACTTAACTTTTTAAAATCAAAAACTATTGAAAGGAGATTGAGTAGGAAGGAATATGGGTTTTTTGAGGTGTCAATGAGCACCCCATTATCTGATGAGTATTCCGAATCTTTAGCAAGATAATTCAGAGCAAAATCAAAATCTTTTATTTCGCTGGAATATTCTATTGTTCTTTGGATAGTCTCATTATAGTCTCCGACTAATGTCTTATCAATAAAGCTTCTTAAATACTCTTCTTGTTCGTTTTCCAGTTTCCAATTATCATATCTTGCAGCTGATGCCCGCCAAACATTTATTATGACTAATTGTAGCGCCAACCATTTGTCATTTTCAAATGGTATGAAGTTGCAAGGATTTGCGTTCAGTGCTTCATTCGCCCTCTTAGCTATCTTTGAATAGATATTTTGATAAAAAGCAGTTTCTATTGGATTAAATCTCTTTTCGCATTTTCTGCAAACTAAATCCTTGGAGATAAGCTCATTCCTATTATTTGCTATTTGTTCCTCAGTAATTGGCTGTCCGGTTATTTTTTCAATTTTTTCGGGTTTAACAGCGGAGCCGAAATAGTCCAAATCAACTTTATCACTTGATATTTCGAATATTAATTCCTTGTCGGCTCTTTTAGTAGTACCTTCTTCATTAAAAGCAGTACGGACTATACTTTCGGTAAAAATGTGTGCGCCAACATTTTCCAGTTGGTTTACTTTGCATAGCTTGCATAAGCCATTCATGGTTACTCCTACTCCACTACCAACTTTTCAGTATATTGATTCCCATAAACAATTAATCTAACGTAATAAATACCTTTGGTTAAATTTTCTACATTCCATTGTAGTTCTCTCTTTATTTCTCCTGCTGCTGTGAAAACAACTCTCCCAATCGGGTCGAAAACCTGCATGTTATATTTTCCAGAACTCACATCAGGTATTGAAATGAAAGCGTAATCATTGACAGGGTTGGGGTAAATACCAAGTCTATGATGGTTGAACCATGAGTTAATTCCGACAGGTTCATTATTTACAATGTTGGATCTTGCTCTCGAATAATCTGCTCTTTTAGCTGTTGGATTACATCCATTAGGATTAACCACTTCTACCTGATAATAGAGGGTTCCCGGTGGCGGATTCTGGTCGGTAAATGAAAATGTGTTGTTTGGTGCAGAGCCGATTATGCTGAGATTATTGGGAACAGGTCCCCGGTAAATATTAAAATTACTGTAGCCAAATC
The DNA here is from genome assembly GCA_964408105.1 of uncultured Chitinophagaceae bacterium. Lineage (GTDB taxonomy): Bacteria > Bacteroidota > Bacteroidia > Chitinophagales > CAIOSU01 > BPHB01. Next base: position 6,257 of record CAYOYI010000246.1, read on the forward strand.
CTTCATAAGGATTCCACGAAAGGTTTACTTCTCCGTTAACTCCAATATTGGAACTAAGGTGTATTGTGCGGTGCTCAGAACTCAGTGCTGTTTCTGTTCCGCAAGTATCTA
>CAYOYI010000247.1:0-6305 GCA_964408105.1 uncultured Chitinophagaceae bacterium
CAACTTCTGGCAACGCAAAAAGAGGAATGTCAAAAATTGAAAGCGAAAGTTGATGGAGCTTTTGAATTATTCAATTCAGGACAATTAAAAAAGGAATCATTCAGCAACTACCATGCACCCCTTTATGAAGCTTTGAAACAGAAGGAAGAAACTATCCTTAATCTTCAAAAAGAGATTGACATGCTCGGTGTTCAAGTGCTTGACGATGACCAGATATTAGAGGATACACGCAACCTCTATAACATGTGGGATTCCTTTACCAAAGAAGATAAAAAGACCATTATCAATACCATTGTTTCATCTATAATTGTAGCAAAAGATGAAGTAACCATAAACCTATCCCATCTCCCTTCCATAATCAACGAATCCCCCAACAAATCCAAATCAAATGGAAACAGACACCCTACCTTTAATGAATCGTTCAAACTTAGCAATGCAACCATGGAAATTCGGTGACATCAAAACTTTCACATCTCTGAAACTGCTCGCCACCATCTTCAAACTGCCGACACCGAAAGATGATATTGATGGCAGCGATGTAGCTCGTGTGTTCTGGAAAGAAAAAGATTTGCCACGGATCGTAAACTATTGCCAGAAAGATGTGGTCACTGTTGCCCAACTATTATTGAAATTCAAAGGGATGCCTTTGCTTGCCGGGGAGGACATTGTTTTCAGTAATGGGGGATTGCAGGCGGTGTGAATTAGTTAAACATCTTAAAAAAGAAAAGCCCGCCTTTATCGGACGGGCTTTTTTGATTCTCAATTAAAAACGAAATTACTGTGCAGCCGCTGCAGTATCTGCCGTCATGGCAGCGCTGTCAGCAACGGTCCCTTCGGTAGGAGCAGGAGTTTGCTCTGTCGGAGTTTCAGTTGTTGTAGTCTGCTCGGTTTCCGGGGCAGTGGTTTCTGTCTCGGTTGCCGGTTGTGAATTGCAGGCGGTCAGCAGCCCGAAAATCAGGGCTGCAAAAAACATGTTTTTCATAGACATTTGTGGACTGTTTTTAAAGTCCGGGCGCAAACTTACATGGGTTTTAAATACGACTTGTGTTTTAGCAAAAATTTATTTTTATGGACAGGGATATTTTGCGCGGAGAAGTCTTTCCCATCTTCATTTATTACCCAATAACTAAAGGTAGTGCATGGAGAATTTCAATTCCTTTACCAGCCTGCCGTAGTAGGAATTCATGTCACGCTGGATACAGCGGATATCCCTGTATTGCTGGCACATCTCGAAGTAGAGCATATCAAACACCGTTCCGGGCAGGAAGTCAATGTCATCCTTGTAGCCCGAAACGCAAAGTGCCTTTGTCTTATTGAGGAATCGCTTTACGTGCCGTTTGTCAAGGCCAAGAGCCTTGCAACTGCCGAAATGAATGATCTTGTCAGCCAGCTTGTCCTCGGCCATTTCCGCAAGATCATCGAGGGTGACGAAATCTTCACCCACCTTGATCCCGTTTTCCAGTCCATGGAATGCGAGATAGCAAATGCTGTACACTTCATATCGCTTGCGAGTGAACTGCTCAAATCGAAATTTGAGTTCTTCGCGTGTGGAGCAGGTGCGATGAATATAGTTGATGTTGGAATTGTCGCTGAGAAATTGCAGTGACGAGCGGATGCTCGCCTTCTTGCGAAGGTCAAGCGTCCAGTCGCCTTCGAGGCAGAAAATATACTTTACGTAATGGTGCGAGAATTTCATACAAAAACCGGGAAGCTGTGTTGTGCAGCTTTAAAAAACCGGTGGTAAAATTAAGAAGGAAAGTAGCGGAAGATGTAAAATAAGAGAAAGAAACAGTGTTGGTTGAACAAAAAGCTGTAAAAAGCTGATTTTCAATGCGGTTATTGTGATTATTCTAGGGTCAGTTTTCGCCTGACAATGGAGTCGCCATATTTTATTTCAAAGTAGTAAACCCCAGCGCTAATAGGGTCAAGATTTATAGTTTTTTTGTAAGGTCCCGGGGTTCCGGTTTCGGATGATTCATAAAAGATTTTGCCAAGAAGATCGAACATTCGAAGGCTTAAATTGGCGGTAGTGTCAAGGTGAGTTTCGACAATAAAACTGCCTCGGCTTGGATTGGGATAAATTCTGAATTCAGCCTCTTTTGAAGATGTGGCTTGGGAAGTTTTTGCAGCGCTGCTTACCACCGAGAAGGAAACTGTTTTGGAGGTGCCGGCTTGGCCGGATGCTCCGCTGCCAAAATAGGGTATTGCAGTAAGCGTATAATTTCCATTTGCGATATTCCACGATTTGTAGTTGCCTGCAGGGCTATCGCCTGCTATCGCATAAGGCGCTGAACTTTCAACCGAGTATCTTGAACCATTGAGCCTGAACTCAACGCTTCCTACGGGTGACTGGCAAACATCTGCTCTTAGGTTGAAGCTTCCAATCGCTGACTTATTAATTACATATCCATCAGTTAGTACAGCAATCGGGCCTGCTGTACCACCCCGCATCAGGGTAAGCGAAACCACTTGCAGGGGGCAATTTGCCCCGGCACAAGATGACCCATTTCCAAAGCACACTCCGCATGAGTCTTTGTCGGAGTTGGCTATGTGACCCGTGTTTCCACCAGAGCAGATGTTGCATTCATCGAGAAAGGCAGTTCCTCCGCAAACACCATTGCAGTCAATAGTCGCTCCTCCGTTGCAAATGCCGTTACAATCTTTGCCCGCGTTTGGCCCGCGTCCGGTATTCCCGCCCACGCAAACTCCACATTCATTAATAGTTGCCGAGCCGTTGCAAACTCCGTTACAATCCTTTCCGGTATTCGCACTCAGTCCGGTATTTCCACCTACACAAAAGCCACAGCTATTTGTAAAGGCTAATCCGCCCAGGTCTCCGTTGCAGTCATATATATTGACCTGATTGATGACCGTGAAAGAAACCGTTTCACTGATCCCTGTGGTCCCTGATCCCCCGGATTTGGAATAGGGCGTTCCTGTCAAAGTGTAAGAGCCGGGATTAACATTCCACGCGGTAAAATTCCCTGTTGGGCTATCGCCATTGATAGCGTAGGGAGGTGAACTTTCAGTTTTAATTGATGTGCCATTCAAAATGAATTTCACACTGCCAACAGGCAGACTACAAACATTGGCACGGATGCTAAACGCACCAATTGTGGCGAGGTTTATGGTCATTCCGTTTGAAAGTGGTCCAATTTCACCGGCTGTACCGGTGCGCATTAATGTAAATGACACCACTTCCAGATGAACACAAACCGGAGGTGACGGAGGACAAGATGATCCATCACCAAAACATTCACCGCAAAAATCTTTATCAGAATTCGCAACATGTCCGGTTGTTCCTCCGGAGCAAACTCCGCAATCATCCGGTAGGGCAGAGCCGTTCGGCACACCAGCACAATCTGAACAGGTGGTGTTATTCCCTGCGCAAACGCCACAGTCGTCCAAAGTCGCTCCGCCATTCGGAATACCGTTGCAATCAGCACACGTGGAGTTGTTTCCATTGCACACACCGCATTCATCAACTGTGGCGGAACCAAAGCAATCGCCATTGCAGTCTTTGTTCGCATTCGGGGTTATTCCTGTTGAACCGCCAGAACAAATCCCGCAATCATCAACGAAAGCGTTCCCGTTATAAATGCCGGCACAATCGAAGCAGGAAGTATTATCGCCATTGCATACTCCGCAAGTGTCAATTACCGCAATACCGAAACATTCACCGTTACAGTCTTTATTAGCATTTGGAATTAACCCGGTTGTTCCGCCCGCACAAAATCCGCAGTCGTCAACAAACGCAGTACCGTTGAAAACTCCTGCACAATCGAAGCATGTAGAATTATCGCCATTGCAAACACCGCAGGAGTCAACTGTTGCTGACCCGAAACAATCCCCATTGCAGTCTTTATTTGCGTTTGGGATCAAACCGGTTGTTCCTCCAGAGCAAATTTCACAGTCATCAACAATGGCAGTCCCGTTTGCCACTCCTGCACAATCGCGGCATGTAGAATTATCACCATTGCAGATTCCGCATGAGTCAATAACGGCTGAGCCAAAACATTCTCCATTACAATCTTTATTTGCATTGGGTATTAATCCTGTTGCACCACCCGAGCAAATTCCACAATCATCCACGATAGCAGTGCCGTTTGGAACGCCTGCGCAATCTTCACAAGTTGAATTGTCGCCACCACACACTCCGCATTCATCTACAATTGCTCCACCATTCGGAGTTCCATTGCAATCCAGACAGGTGGAATTATTACCACCGCAAACTCCGCAATCATCGATCATGGCAGAGCCGAAACAAACACCAGCGCAATCCTTGTCTGAATTTGCAAGATGGCCGGTATTTCCACCCGAACAAACACCACAGTCGTCAATGAAGGCTGAACCTAAAGGGTCACCGTTGCAATCTGCATTTTGGTCTGTCACAGTGAATGACACCGCTTTTGAAGAAAGCTTTGTTCCCTTACCTCCAGATTTTGAAAACGTGGTTGCGATCAAATAATAATTACCTGTGTCAGGCGTCCAGGAGTAATAATTACCGCCACCATCACCAGCGAGGGTATAAGGCGCAATGCTTTCTGTTTTATACGGGTTAACCCCATTTAATCCAAAAACAACACTGCCAACGCTTGTTTCTTCCGGATCAAAACGAATGCTGAGTTCATCACCAACGACAGCAAGATTGATGATATCGCCATCGTATATCAGCCCGATATCGGAATCTGTATAAGCGTTGACCAAAGTGAAAAAAGAGGTTTCGGCATTAACCGAAAAATTGACAGTGGGTGAAATAATAAGAAGGCTGTCTTTACCATTGCCTTTTGCGGTTAAATTATAATTGCCTTCCGGGAAAATGTGTTGCAGCGAAAACGGAACAGTGCTGTCTTCACCGAACTTTATTCCATCAGCGAAAAACTCAACCAACTGAATTGTATCATTGCCATAAACCTCAGCGGTAATGATGATTTCAGCAGGAGCAAGAAAGCTTGAATTATCAGGCGGATAAGTAATAATAACAATGGTAGAGTCATCGGGTGGGTTGATCGTTTTTGCGCGAACCAGCACCACCCAGTCATCTGAAGTATTAAAGGGAGGATTTCCCGTATTTGCGGAAGTTCCGTTTATCAATGTTGTACTGCCATTGAGCAGCGGGCCACCCGTTGCAGGATTGAACCACTTCACTTCATACTCACCGGCAGGAAGGTTTATGTTCGTTGAACCGCCAAAGGGCAGATAAGAAACGTAAACTTCACCTGGTTTATGGAAGCAGTAGTCATTACCGACCGAAGTGATGCCGTTATCAGGTTGCATATCGGCAAATGGGAGTTGCTGCTGGAAAAAGTCAAGTGCGTATTTGGTTTGCTGCCAAAGGGGCTCAGCGATGCGCCAGGTTTCTGATTGGATATCACCGAAAGTACCCTGGTAACCAAAGTACCATTCAACACCTGCTCCGCCACCCAGCAAATTTCCCCACATGCTCTTTCTCAAAATTTCAAGATTGCCGTTGGCGGAATCAACAACGGGATTTTGCTCATCGCCATATATGACCCACTTCCTTCCTTTGATTGAAGAAATCGTTGTTAGCTGCTGTGCCCACTCGTTATATTGTCCCCCATATCCTTGTAAAGATGCTGCTTCAAAATATTGCAGCCATTGTGCGCTGTCCAGAATTCCGGTATAAGCGGTGTCTGCCGCATTGTTGTCAATATGAAACGCGATTGGATGATCGTAGGGGTCAAGCTCGCGAATGTATTGAGCAAACGATGCTCTTTCCGCATCGGTGTTGGAGTTCTCTTCACCAAGATTCCATTGAAGCGCAAGATGGTGTCCAAATCGGGCAACAAGTTCGCGATAGTAAAGTTTCCGGGCAGGATTCAGATCGCCACTTCCTCCAAGATTTTGGTCGTTCTCCTGCTCTTGAGTGACAACATGTAAATGAATACCAAGTTTCTGAGCATGTGAAAAAACGATCTCCCATTGATCGAGCTTCGAAACATCAAAACGGAATCGCTCATTGGGGTCAGTCCACATCCACGTGTCTTCACCATCTCCGCCATCAATGTTGTAGGTGACAAAATAAATGTTGTTCATCCCCTGAGAGGCGAGATAATTCAAAGCCCCGATGATTGCTTTTCCTTTTCCGCCCTGCCATGTTGTGTCTCCGGCTGTCCAGTCAGGCAGATGCGGCTCGAAGCGGTGGAGGCCGTCAATCAGACCGGGAGTGGGTTTCCCGCCAAGGTCATAAGTCTGGTCAAATTCATAATACGCAAGCAAATTCTCAGGACTGTCAGCTCCGCCTTTCAAAAAGTATTCTTCCGTTTCTGCAAACTGCAAATAAT
>CAYOYI010000248.1:0-6297 GCA_964408105.1 uncultured Chitinophagaceae bacterium
AGTGATTTGATCTTCTTCAAAAGTTTTCGGCTAAAAATGTTGCTCCGATTCCGGTTGTTGTAAAATCCAAGGGTTTCCCTAAAATCGGCTTTGGCAAAATCAGTCCAAATTACTTTTTTGCGAGCCATCTGTCTAATTCATCGAAAACTTCTTCACTGTCCTGAACATTACCGGCATTCAGGTCTTTCAGAGATTTTTGGAGCTTCTTTTTCACAGAGTTGTTCAATGACTGCACTTTTCGTTCGGTTAAAATGCGCAACGCATTCAAGAACTCAGGGTCATCTGATGCCTGAATCCTTTTTACAAGAAGTTTTTTTAATTCTACCGTGCTCATGTTTAGCAAGATAGTCAAACTAAGGCAGCCTTAATACTGCCTGTCGAGCACGTACCAACTAAAAGCTCTAAGCATCAATTTGGAAAACGAATCCCTCAGCAACGGGTCAACTCTTTTCCATTCTTTATCAATCATTTCGCGTGCCTGGTCCTGGCAGGCCTGAATAGCTCCGCAATCCTCAATAAGTTTCACCGCTGTTCCAAGCACTTTTCTGTTCTTTGGTTTTGAGCGAATGATATCCCATAATTCCTTACGCTCTTTCTGAGGCAAACGTCCCATTGCTTTCACAACCGGGAATGTTATTTTTCCTTCTGCTAGATCTTCTGCCTTTGATTTCAGGTCATCTTTAAAACCGCTAAGGTTTAACGCATCATCCACGATCTGAAAAGCAACCCCAAGAACTTCATAGAACCTTCCGATGGCTTTCACTTGTTTTTGTGTGCCACCGCCCATGAGCGCACCGGTCATGGCGAGCGTACTCGCAGGAACTGCGGATTTTAAGCGATGTGTTGCAATAATCCTTTTTTCCAAAAGCTTTGCATCACCGGTTTTAACAACTTCCGGCATCATGTAATCCAACCCGGAAATATCCAAAGCCTGCCCCTAATGTGCTGCACGCAGTGATTCGAAATACAAGTTGTATATCTCTACTTTCCGCTTAGGCTTGATAAAATCAGCCTGATAAACGATAATCTGTCCGATGAAATAAGCCGCGGTGCCGGCATTAATGGCAATAGGCTCTCCAAACATTACATGCGCGGAAGGACCACCCCTGCGAATAGGGGATTTGTCCTCAACATCATCAACAATGAGTGAACCCACGTGCATCAATTCCGGCAGGGCAAGCCAATCCGAAACGTGCTGAGAATTTCCGCCTACAATATCGCAGCAAGCAAGCGCAGCGTATGAGCGCCACGATTTTCCTCGTCTGTCTATAATTGTACGAATAGGTTTGATGAGCGCATTTGAATATTGCTTAACATCAAGCCCATCAATGTGATGCTTATTTTTTTTGTGAGAAACCAGCTCAAGCAACTTCTCATCATTAGGTTGAAAGGGCAAAATCTTATCAATGGATTTCAGCGTTTCACGGCTCACCACTTTGAAGAAGTCGTCCATTGATTCAAGCTTGAAGAATCCGTGACGTTCAACAAATCCAGGGCCTTTCACGGCCTTGCCGTTGAATGTTCCTTCGGTATTGATTCTTCCTTCCCAAAAGGCAGGCTTCGAGATAACTGTCATGAATTCCTGCTGCTCGAAAGGGGTTGTAACATCTAATGAAATTTTTGCTTCGGGAACTTCAAGCTTCCACTTGATCGGGTAATCATTGAACGTGCGCATACTCGTCCAGGTATCCAGCGGTTGCAGGTTGAATTTTGTGTACGCCTTCCGATTTCCATTTGGATCAATCACAATTGCCCATTTGCCGACACCTTTTGGTTTTTTTCCTGAGAGGTCAAACAGATCGTAGGCGCTGATCTCATAGCCATTATCTAACTGTGTTGAAAGCCAGTTCCAGCCTACATCTTTTCTTTTTTCTGCCTGACCGTTCTGATTTTTCTTCTCTTTACTTTCAGGTGGCTTGCCGAATTCATGATCATACCAGCCGCTTCCGCTTATTTCAAAAGTTTCATCTTTTAATTTAAGGGTGCCGTTTACTTCACATCTCGGGATAAAGTAATAGAACATGTTTTCCGAGGAAACTCCCAGCACCACTCCGTTATCCCCGTGGCGGATGGGAGGTTTTTTCGGGACGAAGTTTACCGTACAGCCAACCTTCTGTTCTTCATCATATAAATGAAGATCGTAGGAATTATCGTCACGCTTTTTAAAGCTATTGCCGTCAATGTAGAGATCAAGTTTCTCCATGTTCACTCCGACATCTTCTTTGATAAGCTGGTCGGGGTAGGGCACCTGCCCTTTTCTCAACAGCTCAATTACCGCTTTTCTCAAGCGATGGTCATTTACCACTTCCCCTTTCTCAACTTTATCCAGACCGATCTTAGGAGTGACTTTATCTACCAGCGAAACCGGAAAATATTTTTCCTTGCGCTCATTTCCTTTTTCATCAAATATCGCCCACGTAATAGAATGACCATATTTGAATTTTTTATTTTTCTCATCATACTCCAGCAATCTGCGGAAGAAAGATGCGAACAGCGAGAATTGTCTGCCATCTTTTGCAGTGACATGGGCATTCATGTACCACCATTCAATGGTAGAAGATTCATGAGGAAGGTCATGGACAGCAAGATCAATCGGGCCTGGCTTGGGCCAGTCGGCAGGATGCTTGAATTTCCCCGCTTTTGAAGGTTTGCGGGCAGCAGGCTTTGTCCGGGTAAGGGTTTCCAACGATTTTTTTTGAGAGCACAAAATTCCGCATTATTCTTCGATTAATCCCGTGAATCGTCAGGGTGAAACAGCATTTTTTCGAAGGAGATTACCGTTTTGAAACCTTTTTGCAGAAAATATTGGGAAATCCAGCCAGGATGCTTGTCAGAACAGGCCATAATGAAATCTCCTCCCCATGCTCCAAGCGACTTAAGCGCCCCCGGAAAGTCCGGGAACAAGAGGTTCTTAACTTTTTCAATATTCAAAGCTTCTGCTACTACATCCTCGTGTTCTTCCATCGCTGCCTGAAACTCTTCAGTTGTCACCGAACGGATCATTGAATCGGTTAGCCCTGATATTTTGTTTATCAGTTTTTCGTTCTTCGGGAGGTTGCGATATTTTCTCACCGCTTCGCTGCTGTTTTGTTTTTTGCCGAGATGGATGAAAAAAATCTTTTCGGCAAAAGGAGGCTCAAAACAGATTTCCTGCCACACTGCCTGCTGATCTTGCAAACGATAGAGGATCGCTTCTTCAGCTCCGGCACAGGCCACGTCATAGCCCGAACCATCCATGACCGAGAACAGCAATTCGAGCGGATCCGTTTTCGACCATTGGCCGATATTATAAATTAGCGTTGAGCTGCTCCCCAATCCCCAATTCATCGGGAATTCAAGTTTGGAAACCGCATTGATGGCTTTACTCTTTTTTAAAAAATCCGGATTTCTTTTCCGTGCTTCACGCAGCAAATCCTGCAAAAGGTAATAAGGGGTATCTCCCTCTTTTTTCACTACATCAAAGTCATCTGCTTCAAATGTTATCTTCAGAAAGGGTTTGCCACTTTCATCAAAACTTTCCCAATGCAGAGTGTTGTATTCACTTGTAGAATCAGAAACTTCAAGAAGTTGTCCCTTTTGCGTGGGTATTGCCAAAGCTTTGGCTCCATCCAGAACAAAATACTCTCCGCTCAATAGCAGTTTGCCGTGAGCGTAATATCGCTGCGGATTCTCCTGATTATTTTTTTCGATGTTCAGAAACAGTCGGGCGGATCGAGATCAAAAAATTTCTTACTGCTGAATAAGAGACAACATTACTCTTAAAAAATTCTTTTGCCTGCTCTGTTTCCGCTTCTGTGGCATCAAATTGTTTGAGAATATTCAGCAGGTGCATTTTCATGTGTCCCTTCTGAATTCCAACAGTGGTCATGGATTTAACAGCAGAAAAATTATTTGCCAAACCAACTGCGGATGCTATCATCATCAATTCACGGGCACTTGGATTTCCAAGCATTTCGAGAGAAAGCTTCACCATCGGGTGCAACGTGGTAAGTCCTCCGACAACACCAAGCGCCATTGGTAATTCAACCGAATAGTAGAATTTTCCGCCATCAAGTTTCACGTCAGAAAGACTTTGGTAACGGCCACTGCGTGATGCAAAAACGTGTGCGCAAGCTTCCGTTGCGCGAAAATCGTTTCCGGTTGCAATCACCACAGCATCGGCACCGTTCATGATTCCTTTATTATGCGTGGTTGCTCTGAAAACATCCACCTTCGCGATCTTGATGGCCTTGGCAAACTTGTTTGCGAACTCCTCCGGTTGCATGCCTTCTACAACGCCCAGGTCTTTTATACCACATTCAACCCACGTCCTGACAAGACAATCGGGTGTATAATTTGAAAGGATGCACATGATGATCCTAATATCCTTCTCGTCATCGGTAAAGTCAGAATATGTCAACGCTTCCTGCTCGAGGGTGGACGCAAAATTCTCCAGTACGGAGTTGATGAAATTCGCGCCCATTGACTCGCAGGTTTCAAAGGAAGCTTTGAGCTGATAGTAATCAGTATCGAAGGAGGTCATATTGACTAATTCAATATCAAGAATGCCTCCTCCACGCTTTTCCATATTGCGTGTTATGGGGTGCGCGTTGCGTATCAATATCGGCTTAATCTGTTTGATGAACTTCTTCAGTTTCTGAAAGTCTCCCTTCCAATTGAAATGAACCTGCCCGATTTTTACAGTAGAAACGACTTCAGAATGAAAACCTCCCCGCTCCATCCAAAATTTTGCGCTTCCTGATGCGGCAGCCACAACCGAACTTTCCTCGATCACCATAGGCACTGCATATAGTTTCCCGTTAATAAGGAAATTTGGAGCAACGTTATAAGGCATGTAAAAATTGGTAAGCGTATTTTCGCTGAACTCTTCAAACAGCTTTTGCAGATTCTCATCTTCATGCCAGTAGCTCTGAAACTCCTGAATAACGGCATCTGGATTTTTAAAGAAATTATTTGCTACCCATTCAAGCTTTGCTTGTTTGGAGAGCTTGGAAAAACCTTCTATGGATTTCATGTTTTGGTTGGGTGTAGTTAAGCTATGTAAATACTATCGCACTTTTAAATAAGCATAAGCTAATTCAAGTCCTTTAATTTGTCCATTTATAAACTCCCTGAGCTTATCATAAGAGCCTTGGGCGTGTTCCAGAAATGCCGACCCCTGTCCATACACACTGTTGATGTTTATTTTGTTCATCAAATAATACCCATCTAAAAACGACTTTACTCCACCCGAAATGATCACTTCCTTGCATAGTGCTTTTTTACCAAGTTGTTTTAAAGCATGATTTGTAAACTCAACCATTTCTATAGCATTATGACCAAGATGAGCAACGTCTTCATAAAGAATCTGGTCCTCCTTTCGGCCTCTCAACAATTCTACTTTGGAAAAATTTGTACCGCCATGTGCCGCAAAATCAATTGCAACCAATGGCAGTTTAAATAATTCTTTCAGGCTTTCAGGCCCCATTCCTTGGCCGACTTCTTTAACAATGACTTTATAGTTTGCTTTTTCAAGAAGAGCCTTGATGGTATCGAGAGGTTTGATGCTTATTTTATCACCTTCCGGTTGCAGCCATTCCTGGAGCGGGTTTACGTGAATAATTAATCCATCTGCCTGCAGGCGATCAATAAGTTCATTGATGCGCCTTAGGGATTTAGCTCTGATTAATTCTTCAACCTGGGCAATTCCAAGATTTGCAAAAAACGGCCGGTCATCTCCCAGTATCGGTCGAAGATTAAAATCATCGAAATAAGTGTCTCCTTCTAATAGAATTCTGCACGAACCGAGGCCCATTCCTAATCCGAATTCTTTGCAGGCTCGAGCAAGGTTATGATTAATAGTATTTGCAAGTTCCGTTCCCCCCGTCATGCTCGATATCCATAAAGGGGCGTTCATTTTTTTTCCAAGAAAAGAGGTCGGCTTTAGTATTTGAGGATGAGCAGATAAGAGGGGTTCATAATAAAACCGTTCATCTAGCTTTGCATTTAGCTGAGATTTAAACGCCAGCTCGATGTGATCCTTCTTTCGAATGGTTGTTTCGCTTTCCATACCGGCCTTTACAGGCTTACTTTTTTGAGCGGGCATTGTTATTTCGGTATTCAAAGTTAGGTGATGGTTTTTCAGTTAATGCAAAATGCAACTATGATTTTATGGCCTCAAAGAGCCTGAACTTCCTTGTTACGAAACGATTTCAAGTCGTTAGTAAATTCTGTATCTGGCTTTTCTGCGTAACCGTAGATTCTTTCTCCATATAAAGATCCTGAAGTGGAAACAGATTTAAGATAGAACTCGCTCTC